>JAVBLQ010000110.1:0-37047 GCA_031553435.1 Bacteroidales bacterium
TCCAATGCCGGACAATCCGCAATGACTCTCAGGCCCAGACCTATTTATATCTCCAAAGAATTAGATCTCGAATATCATACAATAAATCTGAAAGAAAAAAGAACACTCTATTTAGATGATGCTGTTCCCGACAAAGAGAATATCATTACAATGGAAGTTTATAAAAACACGGCAGATCATAATTTTAATTGCATAAGATTTGTTCGTGCGGGTTGGTTGCAGTAATTTTGGAAAATTATTCAATATGGCAGAAATCAAAAAGTTAACGTCAGAAGATATGGAAGCCTGCAAAAAGGCATGCATATTGAAGATATTGCCACATTGACCGAATTGACTTCAGAACAAATCAAGGCATTAATGTAAAAATAATTATTATGCTTTCTTTTAACAACAACCGCATAACCTCCCTATTCGGAACTAAATATCCGGTGATTCAAGGAGGAATGGTCTGGTGCAGTGGTTGGCGCCTCGCCTCAGCCGTAAGTAATGCCGGAGGTTTGGGACTTATCGGAGCAGGTTCCATGCACCCCGAAACTTTGCAGGAACACATCCGGAAATGCAAATCGGCAACCGGCAAACCCTTCGGAGTCAATGTGCCCCTGATGTATCCCGAACTGGAAAAAATAATGCAAATCATTGCAGAAGAAGATGTAAAAATCGTTTTCACTTCCGCCGGAAATCCCAAAGCATGGACCGGTTTCCTGAAAAGCAAAGGGATAACAGTTGTGCATGTAGTCTCCAGTTCCAGGTTTGCAATCAAATGCGAAGAAGCCGGAGTCGATGCCATTGTTGCCGAAGGTTTCGAAGCCGGAGGACACAACGGGAGAGAGGAAACTACCACAATGGTACTCATTCCTCAAATCAGAAAAGCCACCTCCCTGCCACTGATTGCTGCCGGAGGAATTGCCACCGGACAAAGCATGCTGGCTGCAATGGCTTTAGGAGCTGAAGGCGTACAATTAGGAACCCGGTTTGCCGTCACACAAGAAAGCTCGGCCAGTCAGGCATTCAAAAATCTTTGTACAGAGATCAAAGAAGGAGATACTTTCCTCTCTCTCAAAAAACTTGCTCCTTTTCGCTTAATCAAAAACAATTTCTTTCATCATATAGATGAAGCAGAGAGTAGGGGAGCTTCAGCCGAAGAACTCCGGGAAATACTGGGAAGAGGCCGTTCCAAAAAAGGAATCTTTGAAGGAGATCTGGTAGAAGGAGAACTGGAAATCGGACAAGTATCCTCCCAGATAAACGATATTCCTCCCGTTTCGGAAGTAATGAAACGATTAATCGAAGAATTTGAACAAGCCCTATGCTCCATTACTTCAATCCGGGACACGAAACAGCCGTTCTGAACCGTTCACCATATTATACTCCGGCAGCCAATCAAATAAAGATGCAACACGATCTGGCATTCCTTCCGGCCTGGTACGCTTCGCCGGAAGATTTCGTCTGGGTCGAAGAATATCTTCCCGAAGATTTTTCTTTGAAAATAAAACGATGGACCAATACAATCGGGCACCCAATCACCAAAGAAGAATTAGTTGCTGGAAAATTCTTTTTACAAGATCATGAAATATCCCTTTGGGGCATTTCTCCCCAAGCCATTCACTATTGGCAACAACAAAACCGGGTATCCGGACTAAACCTTCGTATCCCCGAATGGCACACAGAGTACATGTACCTTTGTAGTCGCCAGGCTGCCAAACAATGTTTACAACATCTTGTGGAGAATAATCCGGAGATTCAAGCCGACATTATTCCCCATTTTTACAACCAACCGGAAGATATTGAGCAAGCAGTAAATCAATCCTCCTTCCGTTTGTTAGCCAAAGCTCCTTATTCGTCGTCCGGTCGCGGACTCTTATGGCTTCCGGAAAGCGGCTTGACTCGTACCGAACAACAAATATTGCACGGTATGTTGAGAAAACAACAATCCGTTTCCATCGAAAAAGTCCTTGATAAAAAACTGGACTTCGCTATGGAATTTTTCTCCGATGGAAAGAGTTCAATAACTTACAAAGGACTCTCATTATTCCAAACCAGTAATAAAGGCGCCTATTCCGGCAACTGGATTGCTTCACAAGAAAAAATACAAACAAAAATTCTTTCCTTTACTGACAAAGAATTATTTGATAAGATAAAAGAAACCCTTCTTTCCTTTTTACAAAAAAATTATGCCCCTCTTTACAAAGGTTGTATTGGGGTCGATATGATGATATACGAGGAAAACGGACAATATTATATCCATCCCTGCGTAGAGATCAATATGCGATACAATATGGGTTGGCTCGCCATTCACCTGCATGAAAAAATCTTTTCCGGAAACATCGAAGGATATTTCCACATTGATTTCAATGCACAAGAATCTGCAATATACCAACAACACCTGTTGATGGAGAAATCATATCCGCTTGTCATTAACAATAACAGGATACAATCGGGTTATCTGCCTTTATGTCCTGTTATGGAAAAAAGTAAATACACAGCCTATCTTTTAGTAAATAAAGAGTAAAGAACTAAGAGTGAAGTAAGAATAATTTTTCATACAATAACATTTTAAAACCCAATAACTATGGCGTTCAAATACAGAGTAAAAACAAAAACAGACAGTATTAACAAAGAAAATAAACCCAAGTACTACGCCGTCCCTGTCCGTTCAGGTGAAATTGATATCCATCAACTAGCTGATGACCTGGCGTCCCGATCAACCGTCACTGCCGCTGATGTCTATGCAACTATTGTTGGCCTGATTCCTCTCATGGAACAATATTTGCACGAAGGTTACAGTATACGTCTCGATGACCTGGGCATCTTCACCCTTTCCGTCTCCAGCAAAGGCTTTGACGATCCGAAAGATTGTCTCCCTCATCGCGTCGAAGCCAGAAAAATTTGTTTTCGTGCCGACAAACAGTTGAAAAGAAATTTGAAGCATGTTAAATTTGAGAGAGATAAAAAGAAATCTTTATGAGTTAAAGTGATGAAAATAAATCATCTTACGAATAAAATCATATAATTATGGCATCAATTATAAAATCAAACGAAAGAGAGTTCCGGGAAGACGCTAATAAAATAGATAACTTCAGACTATTTTCCGATATTTCCCGGATGAAGAAAGGAATAAATCCACAAAATCTAAACTTTGACATACGACAATTAAACCCCGGACAATATTGTGCAGCCTACCACTTTCACCGGCATGCAGAAGAATTATTTATGATAATCACCGGTTCTGCAACATTGAGAACCCCCGGCGGATTAGAAATTGTTAATAGTGGCGACCTGATATTTTTTGAAAAAGGCGAAACCGGAGCTCATCAACTCTATAATCATACAACAGAACCTTGTATTTACCTGGATATAAGAACTTTTATCGGATACGATATATGTGAATACCCAGACTCAAACAAACTATTTATTGTACCGACATATGAAATATTCGATAAAAACTCAACCTTAAATTATTTTGATGGAGAAGAAAATATCAAGGAAAAATGGGAACAACAAAGCAGACATCAACACATACACATCGGTAACGCCTGGGACAACATTCTGAAAAACGAATTCGAATCCGACTATTTCAAAAAACTGCAAAATTTCCTGACAGAAGAATACGCCACCAAAACCATTTATCCCGCCAAAGAAAATATTTTCAACACCCTGAAATTTACGGCGCCTGATAAAGTCCGCGTTGTTATCCTCGGTCAAGACCCTTATATCAACGAGGGACAGGCACACGGTTTTGCCCTTTCGGTACTGCCGGGCATAACCCCGCCGCCATCGCTCAAAAACATGTACAAAGAATTGGAAAGTGACCTCGGCATTCCCCAATCCAAAAGCGGATACCTCATTAAATGGGCAGAGCAAGGAGTATTGTTATTGAATACTGTGCTAACAGTTGAGGCAGGCAAATCCAACTCGCATGCCAAAAAAGGCTGGGAAAAATTCACCGATGCCGTATTCAATTATCTCGGTGCAAGTGACAATCCGATTGTTTTCATGCTTTGGGGAAAACCCGCACAGGCCAAAGAAAAATTCATCACCGGAAAGTCGCATTGCATCATCAAATCACCACACCCATCGCCATTATCGGCATCCACAGGCTTCTTTGGAAGCAAGCCTTACTCGCAAGCCAATGCTTTTCTTAAAGAAAAAGGCCTCAAAGAAATTGACTGGCGGGTAGAATAACCGGAATCTTATAAAATTAAACATTCAACCTTCAACAAAAAATAAACATTATGATCAAAGAACAACTGAAAGAATTCGATAATAAATTTGGCTCTACCATCATAAGTGTTAATAACGAAAAATTACAAGCCCTTCTCAAAAACCTGAGAAGAGCCCAGAAAGAATTTGATTCAACCAGATTCATGGTGTTGATTGTCGGCCCTGTAAAGTCCGGAAAATCAACACTGGTAAATATCCTTGCAAGAGACTACGTAAGTCCTACCGCATACGAAGAATGTACCGCCAGGCCCTGCATCATTGCAAAAACAACCGGCAAAACCCTGATTCGCCAATATAAATCAAAAGGAACAAGCAATGATGATAAACTAAAAGCCTTCGACGCAATAATCGACAACCTGAGAGGAATTGCAGACGAAGATGAAGTAATGGCATGGGCAACCTGGAAAGACATACCTTTCAATGAAAACAATATCACAAATAACCTGAGGATAAACCCCTTAAACATAAACAATCAAAATTTCGACTCCGAACCGCTGATCACCCTTCTTGAAGTCAAAGGCGGTAACTTTATAAACGATGAAATAGTATTGATCGATATGCCCGGACTCGACGGGTATACCGTGAGCTATTTTGAATCAGACACATATAAACGAATGGCCGAACGCGCAGATTTCGTTATTTTCGTACAAAGCACATCATCCGTTATCAATGACAGTTCAAAGCAATTTCTGAAACATCTGTATTTCGGAGCAGAAGCAAAACGCCCGCCCATGTGTTTAATTCATAACATCCATGAATCAGCACATTGGCACTCCGAAGCAGAACGATATCAGGCAACACAACATCAAATGAATATCGGCATCGATAAAATATCTGCCCTGATAGAACTTAAAGACGATGAAGAAATCAGGAAAGAATCAGTAAACCTGGGAAAAGTCAGCGATTATATTTTCAAAGGGGAAAATTCTTTTCCACAACATCAGGATCAGTTATCGGAATCTTTTCATTTTTTCGAAGAATATGAAAATAAACTATATGAATATCTTTCTACAAAACAACGGTTTATAAAAGAACAAAACAGCATAAAAGGAGCAAAAGCCACCTCCCAGAACACATATGTCGAATTAGCAAATATAAAAGAACAGATTAATGCCAAACTGAAAGATATCAACTCTTTCATCAACGTGTTAAACAACATTCCCTCGGAAATAATTAATTACAACAACAATTATAAATCAACATCCGTTTTAGCCGAAATAAGGGAAGAAGTACAACTCGACATCAATCTGAAAAACTGGGAAAATAAAATCATTGCAGCCAAACAAAACTTTCCAATCATAGCTGTGCCGACAATGGGATATTTGAAAAAAGAAACAGTTTATGAAGAACTTGATAAATTGGCCGACAGTTTAAGCAGAAAATCAGGAGCTTCCAAAGGAAGTACTTTACATAATAACACAATAGAAAAATTCAGAAAACACTGGGAAGACCAATTTTCATCCCTGAAAAGGAAAATTGAAGAACAACTTTCAACATACAACATCGTTTTTGAGTTTCCATATTTTGAACCTATATCTTTTGTTCCCTACATCAATGACGTATTCAAAAATAATGACAATCAGGGATGGGCAGGAAAAAACACCGCATTCAGAGACAGAATTAATAAACAATTCATGAAATTCAAATCGGAGATCACAGATGGCACCCGGACAAATGCCTTCCTCGAATCTATCCCCGACGCATTTATTGGTATGTGTAAAGAATATGCAAATAAATGTATTGAAAAATTTAAAACAGTAAAAGACGAATACACAAACAACGAACTTAACGGAACTCTCGATATTGAAAAACAAAAACTTCAGGAAGACTTAGATAAAATCAACAAAATGATGTCGTTCATAAAAGAAAATCTATTAAACCAATGAAAAAAAATATCATAATTTTACTATCCGCTATTTTCTTCATTATGCTTCTGTTAGTAATTTCAAGCATAATGACTATCGGAGACAAAATAGCAGTAATCGGTTCTTGGGCAAGCTATCTGTTTTACATAATTGTAACCACTATCTTAATCATATTTGTTGTTATTCCGACAATTAAAATGTTCAAAAGCCCGACCATGCCCGATTTCGATCCGGAAAATCCGGATTTGAATATCGCCCGTAAAACCATCAATACAATTCTAAAAAACAACCAGTTAAACGAAGATGAACGCGCCAGAATAGAATTTGAAATCGATTCCTTAGGAGAATATGCAGTAGTCCGCGAACTCTGGGATAAATATGCAAAGAAAATGGACGACATAATAAGAAAAAATGCAGCAACCATTTTTACATTAAGCGCTATATCTCAAAGAGGAAGAATCGACTTGATAATCAGCATTGTAATCAATTTTACGATGATCAACAATCTGGTAAAAGCAACTGGATTCAGGCCTACTTATGCTCAATTAATAAAAATTTACTGGCATGTATTGGGAGCATCATTCGTTGCCATGACTTCCGATGACATATTAGACGAAATAAATCTGGATTTCGGACAGTTCATCGGCGGAGTCGGAGTATTCGCATTCAAATCAATAACCAACGGAGCATTAAACGCATATCTGACACTCCGAATAGGATACATGACCAAAGAATATGTACGCCTGGGAGGAAATTTCAATCCAAAAGAAGCGCGTACAAAAGCAAGAAAATCAGCACACTCAGCAATAAAACCTATGATCATGGAAATGAAAGATACAATAATCAGCATGTTAGGTAAAGTTGGGGCATGAAATAAATTGAAAACAAACATAAATATAAAAAAACAAGAAAAATACATTTTTAGTTTCTATCATTTGTGGAATTTTCCTCATTCATGCATCTATATAAGTGAAAATAAAAATTCACTAAAAAATATATAGGTCATGAAAAAATGTACACTACTATTGCTTATTCTGATAAGCATCTCTCTTACCGCACAAGAGAAGAAAAATATTGTTTTGAAAACAGACGTTTCGGAAGCCACAGTATTCATTAAAGGAGCTCAAATTCTTCGAAAAACAACAGCGAACCTGCCTGCCGGAAAATCAACAATCGTCTTTTCAGGATTATCTCCTTATGTAGATGCCAAAAGCGTGCAGGTAAAACTGGATGGCGAAGTAATGGTTTTATCCGTCAATTACCAGATGAATTATAACGATACCGCCAAACAATCCGGTGAGATCGGAAAATACATCCAACAACTAAGCGATTTGAATGATAAAATCAGATTGGAAACAGTAAATAAGGAAATTGTCAATGAAGAGTTGACTTTTATGCGCGAAAATAAAAGAATCAACAGTTCGGAAGGCATTTATACAAACAATTTAAAAGCAACATCAATATACTATGGTGAGCGTATTTCTTCCTTGAAAATAAAGGAAATAGCGATAGATAAAAAGCTCAGGACCCTTACAGAAGAAAAAAATGCCATTGAGCGAAAGATCACAGCCACCGGCAACACAAAGCCGGAACCCACAGGCGAAGTAATCCTGAATGTCGATTGCAAAACGATGTTGAGAGTTCCGGCCGAACTTTCGTATTATGTCAACAATGCCTCATGGTATCCTTCATACGATATCCGTGCAAAAAACATTTCTGAACCTGTTGAACTGGTCTATAAAGCCAATATCATGCAAAATACGAAAGAAGAATGGAAAAATATAAAGCTGAAAGTATCTTCTGCCAACCCCAATCTGGGAAATGTTGCTCCCAGATTGAAGACATATTTCCTGAATTATAACATCAGGCCTCCGCGTTACGAAGCAAATGATTTATCGAATCAGGCAAAAGGAAGAGTTACTGACAAAACCGGGGAACCTCTGATCGGAGCTTCAGTAACAATTAAAGGTACAACTATAGGAACTGCTGCTGATATGGATGGAAATTTCTCTTTAGCCATTCCTTCTGGAGGAGGAGAACTGCAAATCTCTTATTTGGGAATGAATACAAAAACACTACCGATATCAAACAATTATATGAATATTGTTCTGGAAGAAAGTCAACTGGCTTTGGATGAAGTTGTAGTTCTTGGCTATGGTACGGAACGCAAGAAAACTATTACCGGAGCTTTAGCAGGAATTGTTGCTGGAGTTCAGACAAAAGGCTCGGCTAGCAAACCTGCTTCTCCACAAATGATTCCCCTTCCGGTAACTCAGGTCGAAAATCAAACATCCGTAGAATTTGAAATTAAAACACCTTATACTATTTTATCGGAAAATAAAAATACCACCGTCGAGATGGAACGCTATTCCCTTCCTGCCGAATACGAATATTATTGTATTCCTAAAATAGATAAAGATGCTTTCCTGTTGGCCAATATTTCGGATTGGGAACAATACAACCTGTTGGAAGGAGAAGCCAATATTTTCTTCGAAAATACTTATATCGGAAAAACAATCCTGGACGTACGCTACCAAAGCGACACTTTGAATATTGCATTGGGTCGTGATAAAAGCGTAAGCATTCAACGGGAAAAAGTGAAAGATTATATCTCTCAAAAGTTTTTGGGAAGTAAAACGGAAATCATCCGGGATTGGAAGATTACAGTGAAAAATAATAAACTCCAACCGATAAACATGTCATTATTCGATCAGATCCCTGTTTCAACGGCACAAGAGATTGAGGTAAATCCCGAAAACATTTCCGGAGCTATTTTGAACAAAGAATCCGGAGAAGTTAAATGGAAATTTACGCTTCAACCGGCACAGAAAAATGAATTTGAATTAAAATACAAAGTAAAATATCCGAAAGGAAGACCTTTGACGGTAGAATGAGTTTAAAAACAAAGATAATAATTGAAAAAAATCATGTACTTTTGCCGTTAAAATAAACCGATAGAAAATTATGTACAGGACGAAAACTTGTGGCGAATTACGCTTGTCAAATCTGAATGAAACGGTTACCCTTGCAGGATGGGCGCAAACTATCCGCAGAATGGGCGGGATGATATTTGTTGATCTGAGAGACCGTTATGGAATTACCCAGTTGGCTTTCAACCAGAATGTGAATGCAGAACTTTGGAAAGAAGCCGATCAACTGGGACGTGAATGGGTGCTTCAGGCAACAGGTAAAGTGATGGAACGATCCAATAAAAATCTCAATATCCCAACCGGAGAAATTGAAATTATCGTTTCCGAACTTCACATATTAAACCCTTCCGAAGTTCCTCCTTTTACCATTGAAGATGAGACAGACGGAGGCGATGATATCCGTATGAAATATCGCTATTTGGATTTGCGTCGCAATGCCGTAAGAAAAAACCTGGAACTTCGTCATAAAATGGCTTTTGAAACCCGCCGTTATTTGGACGAACACCATTTTCTGGAAGTTGAAACTCCAGTGCTGATAGGCTCTACTCCTGAAGGAGCAAGGGATTTCGTTGTTCCTTCCCGGATGAATCCCGGTGAATTTTATGCTTTGCCGCAATCTCCTCAAACATTGAAACAATTGTTGATGGTTTCAGGATTTGACCGTTATTTTCAAATCGTTAAATGTTTCAGAGACGAAGATTTACGGGCAGACCGCCAGCCGGAATTTACACAAATCGACTGCGAGATGTCTTTCGTTCAACAAGATGATATATTACAGATGTTTGAAGGTCTAACCAAGCATTTGTTTAAGACAATCAAAGGCATTGATTTACCTGATTTTCCACGAATGTCGTATGCGGAAGCCATGAAATATTATGGATCCGACAAGCCGGATACCCGTTTCGAAATGAAATTTGTTGAATTGAAAGACTTAACAAAAGACAGAGAATTCGTAGTATTCGACAGCGCCGAATATGTTGCTGCCATTTGTGCCAAAGATTGCGCCTCTTATACACGCAAACAATTGGATGAATTAACCGATTTTATCAAACGTCCGCAAATCGGAGCCAAAGGCTTGGTTTATGTTAAATGTGAAACAGACGGAACATTCAAGTCATCCGTTGATAAATTTTATTCCCAGGATGATTTGAAAAAATGGGCCGAACGTTGTCAGGCAACTCCAGGCGATTTATTATTAATCGTTTGCGGAGAAATGGAAAAAGCGCAAAAGCAACTTTGTGAACTCCGTTTGGAGATGGGCGCACGTTTAGGTTTGCGTGATAAATCAAAATACAACTGTTTGTGGGTAGTCGATTTCCCTTTATTGGAAAAAGACGAAGAATTGAATCGCTTCTTTGCCAAACACCATCCGTTTACCAGTCCCAAACCCGAAGATATTTCTTTGTTGGATACAGATCCGGGAGCCGTTCGTGCAAATGCTTACGATATGGTTATCAATGGAGTTGAAGTAGGAGGAGGGTCCATCCGTATTTACGACAGCGGTTTACAAAAGAAAATGTTCCAGGTGCTCGGTTTTACCGAAGAAAAAGCACAGGCTCAATTCGGATTTTTGATGAATGCGTTTAAATATGGAGCGCCTCCGCACGGTGGATTGGCTTTTGGATTAGACCGCTTTGTTTCTATTTTTGCCGGACTCGATTCTATCAGAGATTGTATTGCATTTCCCAAAAACAACTCAGGAAGAGACGTAATGCTCGATGCTCCTTCAACAATCGATCAGGAACAACTGGATGAATTAAATCTTGTAATAAATTTAAAAGAAGGTAAATGATATAAACAAATTGAGCTTTGGAGGCGTTTAATTTTCAATTGGCTAACGCCGAACGTTGTTTCTCAATTTTCAATTTTCAATTTATATGAAGAATACACTAGTTCGCACAGACTTCAACTTCCCCGGACAAACCAAAGTCTATCACGGGAAAGTTCGTGATGTATATACTATCGACAACGATTTGTTGGTTATGATTGCAACCGACCGGATCTCCGCATTTGATGTCATTTTGCCGCAAGGCATTCCCTATAAAGGACAAGTATTGAATCAGATTGCCGCTAAATTTCTGGATGCAACATCAGATATTGTTCCTAACTGGAAACAGGCATCTCCGGATCCGATGGTGACGGTGGGAATTCGTTGTGAGGCATACAAAGTGGAAATGGTCATTCGTGGCTATCTCACCGGAAGCGCCTGGCGCGAATACAAAGCAGGAGCCCGCACACTTTGTGGAGTTGCTTTGCCCGAAGGAATGGAAGAAAATCAAAAATTCCCAACACCGATCATCACTCCGACTACCAAAGCGGAAGAAGGACATGACGAAAATATTTCCAAAGAAGAAATCATCACACAAGGCCTGGTCAGTAAGGAAGAATATGAACAACTGGAAAAATATACTTATGCCCTATTCCAGCGCGGAACAGAAATAGCTGCGCAAAAAGGTTTGATTCTGGTAGATACCAAATACGAATTTGGCAAGAAAGATGGAAAAATCTATTTGATTGATGAAATTCATACGCCTGATTCTTCCCGCTATTTTTATGCAGAAGGTTATCAGGAACGATTTGAAAAAGGGGAAGAACAAAAACAACTTTCCAAGGAATTTGTTCGCAAATGGTTAATGGAAAATGGTTTTCAGGGAAAAGAAGGCCAACAAGTGCCAGAGATGACCGAAGATTATTGCAACAGCGTTTCTGACCGCTACATCGAATTATATGAAAGCATTACCGGAGAAAAATTTGTGAAAGCAGATATTTCTGATGTTCCGTCCCGGATAGAGAAAAATATACTGGAATTTTTGAAAAAATAGAATAAGCATAGATAAAATACGAACTGAACTGTCATCCCGGCCTTGAGCCGGGATCCCCTTATAACCAACCGAAATATATGAATAATATTTACCAATTTTGGATTTATTGTATGTCAAACATGTGTAATAGTGTTTTATACATTGGGGTTACCAATGATTTACATAGAAGAGTCTTTGAGCATAAGTCGAAAAAAATCAAAGGGTTCACATACAAATTTAATTGTAATAAATTAGTCTATCTTGAAGAATTCAATCATATAGAAGAAGCAATTAAAAGAGAAAAACAATTGAAAAATTGGAAACGTGAATGGAAAAATGATTTAATAACAAAGATGAATCCGGAATGGAAAGATTTATCTACTGATTGGTTTGTAGAATAATTGAGGGATTGCGGGTCAAGCCCGCAATGACAAAATAAGATTTTTAAGATATAGATATATGACTTACAAAGCCGAAAAAATCCTTCCATACAACTCCTCTGAAAATAAAGCCACTCAAGTCGAGCGGATGTTTGATGAAATAGCTGAGAATTATGATACACTCAATCATACGCTCTCAATGGGTATTGATAAAAGTTGGCGCAAAAAAGGAATCTTATCTCTGAAAAATCTTCAACCTAAAAAAATACTCGATATTGCAACCGGAACCGGTGATCTTGCAATTGATGCATTTCAACGTTTGAAACCTGATTCAATTCTTGGAATTGATATTTCCGAAGGAATGATGGAAGTGGGCCGGCAAAAAGTAGCATCATTACAACTCTCAGAACAGATTACCTTTGAAAAACAAGATTGTACCGATCTTCAATTAGACGACAATTCATTTGATGCAGCCATGGTTGCCTTCGGAATCCGCAATTTCGAAGACCTAGACAAAGGATTAAAAGAAATTTTACGCGTATTGAAACCCGGAGGAAAACTGATGATTCTGGAACTTTCTACTCCGGAACATTTTCCTATGAAGCAACTATATACAATATATTCCAACATAATCATTCCGAATATAGGAAGAATTATTTCTAAAAGTAAAGCCGCCTATAAATATCTGCCTAAATCCATTGAAGCCTTTTCCCAAGGACAAGAGATGGTCAATATCCTGAAAAATAATGGATTCAAAGAAGCTTTCTGCCAAACCTATACATTCGGAATCTGTTCTATGTATCTGGGAGAAAAATAACACATTTCACCTTAAATATTATTCCTAAAAAACTATTTTTGTAATCAAAAATAGAAATTTTTGATTTGCTTTTATGGAATCTGAAATAAATATGCATCTATATTTCGAAGAGCGAATCAATCTCCATCTTTCATATAAAAACATATAATCATGAAAACATCAATCTTCTCTTTATTTATCATTTTTTTTACATTTCAGTTGGTAGCGCAAACTGAAAAAACAGTACAAAGTAAATTACAATCAGCAACAATTTTTCTTCAGGGGGCAGAACTCGAACATACAGCTAAAGCTACTTTGATGTCAGGCAATAATGAATTGATTATTGAAGATTTAAGTTCTTTAATAGATATCAACAGCCTGCAAATCAAATGTTCGGGAGGAGTTACTGTTATGGGATCTGAATTTCTTAAAGATTATCTTGTGGAAAAAACTCAGACTGTTATTGCAAAAAAATTACAAGATTCAATCAATTTTTATCATAAAGAAATAAAAAGATTAAATGTCTTATTAGAAACTAATAAAGAGCTAAGAACTTTATTACAAGCCAATAAGTCTATTGCCGGGCAACAAACCGGACTAAGTGTTGCCGAATTAGCTAAAATGATGGATTATTACAAAACTAAATCCATTGAATTAGAAACTGAAAAAAGCACATCAGAAGATAAAATCGAAAAATATGAAGAAAGGATTGAGCTTCTGAAAGATCAATTAGAACAAGAGTCTCTCAAAGATGATAAAACTTCCGGGAAATTGAAACTCAAGTTGGTAGCTCCACTTGCCGGAGCTTATGATCTTCAGATTTCTTATTATACCAGCTCAGCTTATTGGGTTCCTTTTTACGATTTACAGGTATCTTCGACAGACAGACCTATTAAGCTTGTATCCAAAGCTAAATTTAAACAAACCACCGGGTTAGATTGGAAAAAAACAACTTTGACTCTTTCGACTTCGACTCCGAATAATGGAAAGACAGCTCCGGTGCTCAATGCATGGTTTCTGGAACAGGCTTTAATTAAAAAGCCAAAACAAATCGAATCATTAACTCAAAATACCATTTCGTATAAAGAAATGGATAATTCAAGTTTTTATATAAGAGGTTTGGGAACAACCCAATCCATGACAGAACCCATTTATGTTATAGATGGTATTATTGTCGATAATTCGGAGTTTAATGCAGTATCACCTGATATGATTGCCAGTATTGATGTTTTGAAAGATGCATCTGCAACTGCAATTTATGGTTCAAGAGCAGTAAATGGAGCAGTTATAATGACCTTAAAAAAGAATTTTATTACGGAAACCGAAAATCAGGCAGATGTTTCTTATAGCATCGACCTTCCTTATGATGTTTTGGGAACTGGTAGCGAACAAAGTGTAACATTACGCACGATTGATTTGCCTGCAACATTTGAATATTATAGTGTGCCTAAACTGGATAAATCTGTTTATCTATTGGCGGGAATTAAGGATTGGGCTCAGTATAATTTGCTTCCCGGAGAAGCGAATATCACTTATGAAGGAACATATGCGGGAAAATCAAGAATAGATCCGAACTCAACTAAAGATGTATTGCATTTGACCTTGGGAAATGATAAACGTGTAGCTGTCAAGCGAGAAAAAATGCAGGATTTCACTTCTATCAAATTTTTAGGAAATGATAAGGAGCAAACCTTTGGTTATCAACTTACCGTCAAAAACAACAAAAATGTTCCGATTGATATGATCCTGAAAGATCAATATCCGATTTCAACAGATAAAAACATTGTTGTTAAACTTATTGATACCAATGATGCTCATGTGAACGAGGAAGTCGGAACTTTAACCTGGGAATTCAAAATGAAACCTGGAGAAACCCGTACTTTTAAATTGAAATATAGTGTGAAATATCCGAAAGATATAAGTTTGAACTTGTGAGCTTATGAAAATACTATCTCTATCCCTACTCTTTGGCCTGATCTTTTTATTAACAAAAGCGCAACCTCCGGCATTACATGTCAAGGATTTATCTTCCGGAGAACAGCCCGTTACTCTTTCTGAGCTTCACATAGATGTAAAGATTGTGGGTCGTTTAGCCGTGACCACATTAGATATGTTATTCTATAATCCGAATGACAGAATTATGGAAGGCGAGTTGCAATTCCCTTTGGCAGAAGGGCAATCTGTTTCCCGCTTTGCATTAGACATTGAGGGTAAACTAAGAGAAGGCGTTGTTGTAGAAAAAGCCAAAGGCCAACAAGTTTTTGAAGACATAATCCGGGAGAAAGTAGATCCGGGACTGTTGGAAATGACTGTGGGCAATAACTTTCGCACCCGGGTTTATCCTCTTCCAGCCAAAGGTTTCAAAAGAGCGGTTATTGCATATGATCAGGAATTGACTAATCGCAATGGCCGGGCATTTTACGATATTCCGCTGGATTATAAGATGAAATTGAAATCATTTACCTTTTCTGTTTCCGTTTTTGATCAGGAAAAAATGCCGGTGATCAGGACAAATCCCTGGAACAACTTATCATTCACCCAATTACCGAATGGGACTTATACTTTGGATTATAAAGCTGAAAATTATCAGCCTTCAGAACTGTTTTCATTTTTTATTTCTGAAAATTCATTTAAGAAACAACAACCATTCATTGAAAAAGGGAAATATGGAAAACAATATGTTTTTTATACGCAGATACAAGTTCCTGTAATGAAGACTGAAAAAACACTCCCTCAGAAACTGGCGATTTATTGGGATGCTTCTTCTTCTATGTCGTCAGGAAATATGGAATTGGAGTATCAATTGTTGGATACATATTTCAATAAGAATAAAAATGTAATGGTGGAATTGCATGTTTTCAATTGTGTTTCAGATGAAATAAATACGTTTTCTATTAATGATGGAAATTGGAAATTGCTTAAGAACGCCTTACAATCTGTGAAATACGATGGCGCTACAGAAATGATCCGTTTCAACAACCTGAAATCCAAATGCAATGAAATTTTCCTTTTTTCTGATGGAATGTTCAATTTCGGAAAAGAAAATTTTAAATCTGTGAAAATTCCGGTTACAACCATCAATTCCCTATCGAAATCCAATCACAGTATGTTGCAATATATTGCTTCGTCAACCGGAGGAAATTATATCAATCTGAACAAACAAACGATTCCGGACGCTTTACAAACTTTATGTTCAGACTCGTATCGCTTTATTTCTACCGGTTTCAGTCAAAATGATATTGTTGAAATACAACCTTCCTTTTCTCAGGAAGTTAATGCAGATGGAAATTTTACTGTTTCCGGTTTACTCAAAAGTAATAAAGCCACGCTTGCATTAAACTTTGGGAAAGGAAATAATATTATTTATACTGAAAAAATACAATTAAACACCTCAAATGCCAAAGATTACCACAACCTGGTCGAGCGGATTTATGCACAACGAAAAATACAGGAGCTTGATATTCAATATGATAAAAACAAAGAGCAGATAACGGATTTAGGAAAAAAATACAATATTGTCACCCGCAATACTTCTTTGATTGTATTAGATCGCATCGAAGACTATGTTTTACACCGGATTACTCCTCCCGATGAATTATTGGATCAATATAACGAAATGATCAAATCACTGGAAAAAGTAGACCGGACAGAGAAAAATGAAAAGATCAATGATATTTACGATGATTACTTAAAAGAACGATTAAACTGGTGGTCGGGAAAAGAAGATGACGATGACGATAAAAAAGAAAACATTTTTACAAGACTTTTTTCCTGGACAAAAAGGAAAAAACAACAAAATTCCACAAGGAATAGTTATGATACTTATTCCGGTTATCCGTCCGGCTCTTCATATGTAGACCAACTTTCCGGAACATTTTTGCCGGATGCCGTCAATATTGTAAAAGGACAAATTGTTGATTATAAAGAAGAACCGATTATTGGGGCTTCAGTTTCAATACCGGGAACCTCGATTGGAGCAATAAGTGATATAGATGGTAACTTCTCAATCACAATGCCCGCAGGACAGAATCAATTGCAATTTAATTATATTGGATGCTCACCGGTTAGAGCAACAATACATTCGACACAATTGCGTGTAAGAATGGGTGAAGACAATATGGTATTAAGTGAAGTCGTCACTGTTGCTTATAGCTCTACACAAAAAAATGAAGAAGCCGCATCTTATGATGACAGGGAAATAGCAGAATCAATTGCAGAAATGAAAGAAAACATGCAATCAGAAAATGCCGATACATACATCAAATTACAAGAATGGGATCCGGATGTTCCTTACCTCAATCAATTGAAAGATAAGTCGAAAGCTGAATATTACCCTACTTATCTGTTGTTGAAAAATGAATACAAAGACGTTCCGTCATTCTATCTGGACGTATCTGCTTTCTTTGAAAAAAACGGAATGAAAAAAGAAGCCTTACTCGTTTTATCCAACCTCATTGAAATGGATATAGAAAATTATCGTCTGATGAGGGTTTTGGCACATCGTTTGCATCAGTTAGGATATATCAAAAAATCCATAGAGTTGTTTGAGGCTGTATTGGAACTTCGTCCGCAGGAACCTCAATCTTATCGTGATCTGGCATTAGTCTATCAGTCTGATAAACAATACCAAAAGGCAGTTGATCTGTTTTATAAAATTATTACAACCGATTGGGACGGGCGTTTTGATGGCATCGAAGTGATTGCCATAAACGAGATGAACGCAGCGATTACCGAAGCAAAAAATAATTGGAAAGGAATTAATACGAAACATATTGACAAACGTTTGTTGAAAAACATGCCCGTTGATATTCGTATTGTTCTGAATTGGGATACCGATAATAGCGATATGGATCTGTGGGTGGTTGATCCCAATGACGAAAGATGCGATTATTCAAATAATCGCACAGAAATAGGCGGATTGATATCCGATGACTTTACAGATGGTTATGGTCCGGAAGAGTTTCTTCTCAAAAAGGCGGTCAAAGGTAAATATGAGATATTTGCAAATTATTTTGGGACAAGAGAACAGGATGTAATCGGCCCAACTACTATTTATTTGGAAATATATACCTATTACGCATCTAAAAAATGCAAAAAAGAAATTGTAACTTTGCGACTTGAACAGGATAAAGGCGAAATCAAAATAGGTGAAATTATTTTTAATTAGGGAGGGGGATTATGGACAAGTATGGCTTAATAGGTTATCCATTAAAACATTCATTTTCAAAAGGTTTTTTTAACGACAAATTTACTTCGGAAAAAATTGATGCTGAATACGTTAATTTTGAGATAGAATCGATCACGGAATTTCCGGACATCATCAAAATGAATCCGAACCTGAAAGGATTGAATGTTACGATTCCTTATAAAGAAAAAGTAATTCCTTATCTGGATGAAATAGGACCCAATGCAAAAAACATCGGGGCCGTAAATGTCATTAAATTTGACCGTAGCAAAGGAAAGTTAAGGCTGATCGGTTACAATTCCGATATCATTGGTTTCAAACAATCTATCGACTCTTTGCTGGAACCCACTCACAAAAAAGCTTTGATTCTGGGAACCGGAGGATCTTCTAAAGCGGTCTATCATGGATTGTTACAACTGGGCGTAGAGTCTGTATTTGTTTCCCGTGAAAAATCAGGAGGAAAACTCACTTATCAGGAATTAACTCCGGAAGTGATGAAAGAATATACAGTGATTGTCAATTGTACTCCTATAGGAATGTTTCCGAAAGTAGACGCTTGTCCCGAAATCCCATATGAATTGCTGACAAAACACCATTTATTGTACGATCTATTATATAATCCGGACGAAACTTTATTTTTAAGAAAAGGAAAAGAGCAAGGCGCCGTTATAAAAAACGGATTAGAAATGCTTTTGTTACAAGCTTTTGCCTCTTGGGATTTTTGGAATGGGAGGGAGAAAAAGTTTTTTTAAACACAAAATCTCTTTTGAGGTATATCATAATATACTTTAAATCAAGATTTTTATGTAAGTTTGTGTGCTTATCTTTAACACCGAATCTATATGTTGAAACGTCTTTTACTATTTATTTTTATTGTTATTACTTCACTACAAGTATATAGTCAGGAAAATGATTATTTTTTACACACAATAGAACGGGGGCAAACCGTATATTCTATTGCCTTGACATATAATGTTTCCATCGAATCGATATATAACATTAACCCTGGAAGCAGAGAAGGAATCAAGACAGGAGAAGTGTTAAAAATTCCTCAAAAGAAAAAAGATTCTACCATCTATCACACTATCCAACCTAAAGAAACATTATATTCCGTTTCAAAAAAATACAATACAACCGGTAATAAAATTATAGAAATGAATCCAGGGCTATCAACCCTAACTTTTGCTGCAGGAAGAACAATCCGGATCCCGGAAGGTAAATCTAAACAGGTTGAAGCGCCCAAAGAAACTCAAATAGTTGACATCCAACACAAGGTAGAAAAAGGTGAAACTTTATTTAGCCTCAGCCAGAAATACAAAGTCTATATAGACGATATCCTCCAAAGAAATGAAAATGTAAGGCTTAACGGGCTCAAAAAAGGACAGATTATCTTTATCCCTACAGAAGTAACTAAAACAAGTGATAAAGAAAAAACACTGGAAGACGAAACCAACAGTCTGCTGAATAAACAAACAATAAAGAAAATTGATCATATCAATGTGGCATTGCTTCTTCCTTTTGGTACAACAGGAAAAAACATTGAAAATTCCCAAAAAGGAAAAATCATTGAATATTATGAAGGTTTTTTGCTTGCAATAGAAGACTTGAAGAAAAAAGGCATCTCCATAAATCTTTTTGTATATGATACGGCAAACGGCGTTAGAGAAATTCTTCAAAAACCGGAATTGAAGCAAGCCAATTTAATCATTGGAGGCACTACCGAAGAACAAATAAAGCAAATTTCAGAATTCTCTCATAAAGAAGAAATTAAGTATGTCATCCCATTTTCTTCATTAACCGATGTAGCATTGACAAACCCTTATGTTTTTCAAATAAACACTCCACAAAACTATCTGTATTCCAAAGCCTCATTGCAATTCATCAAAAAATACGAAAAATATAGAGTTATATTTATCAACTTTTCGCAAGATAAAAATGACAAAGCCGATTTTGTATCTGTATTGCAAACAGATCTGAAACAAAACAACATACGATACGAAACCATCACTTACAACGGAGCTTCCATTACTAAAGATATGAAAGATGAATTGAATGGAAATGAGCCAACAGTGTTTGTTCCGGCCTCAGGATCAAGAGAATCTTTACTGAAAATATTAGCTCCATTGAAAACGATAATAACAGCCAATAGTTCCGTGAACGTTTCCCTGTTTGGCTATCCCGAATGGCAAACTTATTCCGACTGCATCAAAAGTCTTTATCCTTTGAATACATCAATCTATTCTGTTTTTTATGCAGATACAGACAGCCGGATTGTTAAGAACTTTTATAATCGTTATAAACAATGGTACAACAAATATCCAATTAATTCTTATCCAAAATACGGATTACTTGGATATGATACCGGAATGTATTTCCTGGAACTCATCAACAATTATGGTATTTTGTTCGAATCTTCGTTGGATAAAATGCAGTATAACAGCTTGCAGATGGGATTCAACTTTGATCGTGTAAGTTATTGGGGCGGATTCATTAACCTGAATATCTATATGGTCACATTTCAACCAAATAATAACATTTTAAGAGAAGAAAGTTAATGATAAAGAAAATCTTGTATCAGGGTATTCTATTCTTATTCTGTTTTGCTACAATTCAGGCACAGGATAAACCTTTTCAACGGGAATTTTCTATTGGAGCCAACGGAGGAATAACCTTATCCAAAATAAATTTTTCTTCCTCCGATTATCCCGTTCCACAGGAAAAAACCTTTTTACAAACTACCGGAGGCATCACTGCAAGATATATCACTGAAAAATATTTCGGACTACAAGCCGAATTAAATCTGGCGCAAAGAGGATGGAAAGAATATGATGAGGATGATCCGGACTTCAAATACACAAAATCTTTGCTTTATATTGAACTTCCGGTTTTTACACATATATATTTCGGAATGAGCAAAAGGATGAGGATGGTATTCAATCTCGGACCGCAAATCAGCTATATGATCTCCGAAAAAGTATTGGACTATAATGTAAAAACGTCGGATAATGAAAATCCTCAATATTCAGATGTCCAAAGACCTTTCGACTGGGGTCTTTGTGGGGGTGCTGGTTTGGAGTTACAGACAGGCATTGGTCGTTTTCTGGCAGAAGGAAGATACTATTTCGGATTATCCGATATTTTTGACAATTCAAAAAGCGATCCCTTTTCAATATCTTCCAACCAGATTATTTATGTAAAATTATCCTATTTATTTGATCTGAAATAATAAGAAAAGTATTATCTGATCCTATCCAGCGATCTTATCAAAGCCTCATCTTTACGAATGCTGCGGATTGCCAACAAATTTAGGATAAGAGCAATCAAAGGAAATGATAATGCAAATCCCGGAGTCATTGTTGTTATGCCCGGATTTTCTTTAAATATGGAATAATAATAAAAAACTACTCCATAAAAGGCAAGCATAAGAAATATATTCAAAATGCAAACCTTAACCTGAAGTTTTCTTCTTTTATAGAAAAAAATAGCAATAAAAGATATAAATCCGATCAGAGCTATCAAAGATTCGAGTCCCCATGTGAAATGAGCAAATCCTTTGGGATCATATAATCCTGTTATCTTAAAGATATATGAAATGGATGCGTCACTGGTAAATCTTGCCAACGGCAAAAAAAACATCACCGACATTAAGCCGGTGATTATCAATAAATATACAGTTTGTACACGTTGTATCATATCTTAGAAATCGAAATTATCTTTTTCTTTAGCCGGATTCCGGTAATAAACTTCACCATCAATAAACTCCTGAGCAGCAATAAGCGTAGGTTTAGGAAGTCTTTCAAAATAACGGGAAATTTCTATTTGCTCTCTGTTTTCGAACACTTCTTCCAGGTTATCCGTATAAGAAGCGAACTCCTGTAGCTTTTTTTCCAGATCATGTTTCATTTCAACACTGATCTGATTGCTACGTTTTCCTATAATTCTAACAGCTTCATATACATTACCTGTTTCTGCAGCCAAAGACATCATATCACGGGTAACGGTATTTCCCGGCGCCACATTTTTTCTGTAATCCATTTGTATATTAATTTTTGTTTAATGTTTAAAGTTGAAAGTTTAATGTTTTTTGTTGAACCTTTAATTTTCAACTTTCAACATTAAACCTTAAAAAAAGAATCAGTCTTGTATTTCTTTCATCGAACTGTCAAAAAGTCTTTTGACCTGTTTGATATGTTTTCCTTCCGGGAATTCATTGACATATGAATAATATTCATCCACAACATCCCTGTAACGAAGTTCTTTTTTATCTTCCACACTTTGCTTAGCCATATCATATCTTGCACGGATAGAAAAATACATAAATTCTTCTCTGTATTTGGAATATGGATAAGTCCTCAATGCATTTTGAGCATAAATTACACAAGATAAATAATTATTCCCCCCGTAATTCCCCAGATTAAAATATAATTCTGTTGCCATCAATTCTTTCAAAGCCAGTTTTTCCTGCAGATCAAAAAGAATTTTTTGCACTTCATCTTTATGCTCACTTTGAGGATAATACTCCATAAAATCCTGCAATTGAGAAATGGCCTTATAGGTATCGGTTTGATCCAAACGCACATCCGGAGAATCCAAATATAAGCCGTAAGCGCTATAATAACGAGACAATTCGGCGTATTCTCCTTTAGGATAGGTAGTGTAATATGTGGCAAAATAACTTGAGGCCGTAGCATAATCTTTTTGTTTATAATAACTCTGAGCTAATAAATACAAAGATTCCTCTGCTCTTGAAGTTCCTTTAAACATTGCAATCATATCTTCCAATAAAGTTGCCGCACGACTGTATTTTCCTTCGTTAAAGTATTTTTTTGCATACTCATAACGAACTTCATAGTCCGGATTTTTCAATACTTTATTGTACTCTCCGCAACTAGATAATATAACTACTGTAAACAGGAAAAATATGATTCTACGTACCATCATCTGACTTTTAGCCGACAAAGTTAAGAATAATAAGTGAATGGTAAAAAATGAATCGGGTAAAATTAAAAATATTTATGAATTTAAAAATAACAAAAGCTCGATTTCATGCATACGCACACGTTAGAATAAATGTATTTGTGACTTTTTTCGAATAATAAACCTTATAATTTTAATCATTATAATTATTTTTTTACTTACATTTGTAGCTTAATCTCTTATTTTAATTGTAAATTTTAAGATTTATATTATGTTAAAAAAATTTACACCTTTAATCTTGTTATTCTTCTTAAGTATAACAATGCAAAATGTTTTCGGAGTTCCGGCTTATCCTGGTCCGATTAAGGTCAAACAACCTGATGGTACTGAAATCACTGTTCTATTAAAAGGTGATGAAAAAGTACATTGGATGGAAACTCTTGATGGCTACACATTGATGTATGACAATAAAAAAAATATTGTTTATGCCACAAAAGATGCAAATGGAAACATGGTAGCTTCTTCGATAAAAGTAGGATCTCCAAGTCTTCGTTCTTCCGAAGAAAGCAATTTTTTGAGTTCTATACCTAAAAATCTTCGGTACAGTAAATCTCAGGTAGCAATATTGAAACAAATCTGGGATATCCCTAATAGCACAACGCCAACATTGAGATCATCTACAAAAGCAACCGTTAAAGTAGCAAAAGCTGTTTGTGCACTGGTACAATATCCGGACAAGTCTTTTACCAAAACTATTGCTGAATTTGAAGCATTGATGAACCAGGCAGGTTATAGTGCAAACGGAGCCAAAGGGTCTGTACAGGATTTCTACAAAGAAAATTCTTATGGACAATTAGAACTTCAGGTTACAGTTGTCGGTATGCATACCGCCACCCATAATCATGATTACTACGGAGAAAATCAAGGAAGCCTTGTTGCCAAAGAATTAGCAAGGGAAGCTGCAAATTACACCTTTAATTTGCCTCAGATTAAGAACAATATAGCTGACTATGACAATGATAACGATGGATTTATTGATACATTTCATTTTATTTTTGCAGGATATGGAGCAGAAGCTGGAGCCTCTGATTTGACTAATATTTGGGCTCATAAGTCCAGTTTCAATCCCGTTATAGTGTATGAAGGAGGTAAAAAGTTGAACACTTATTCATGCTCTCCTGAGTTAAAAGGAAATTCCGGAAATAATATCACAAATATCGGGGTGATTTGCCATGAATTAGGCCACGTATTTGGTTCCCCTGACTATTATGATACAGATAACAATGAATCAGGCGGAGATTACATAGGAACAGGTCGCTGGGATTTAATGGCCAACGGAAGCTGGAACGGAGATGGAATAACACCTGCTCATATCAATATGTTTCAAAAGATTAAATTCGGTTGGGTGACTCCCACTACACTTTCAAGTGAAACAATGATATCCAATTTCAAAAATTCAGCTGAAAATCCCGAAGCTTATATATATACGACAACAACCGCCAATGAATATTTTGTAATTGAAAACAGACAGAAAAAGGGATTTGACATTGCGATTCCAGGACATGGAATGCTCATTTATCATATTCATGCCAATGCTGGAGGAAATTATATGAATGCAAGTAATGCCGGACATCCACAACAAGTTTATCCGGTATGTGCATCATCAGCTTATAAAGTCCCGATAGCAGATGTAGCCTCCTATGGACCTATCAACTCTGCCGGTTGTCCTTTCCCCGGATCATCAGGTAAAACAGCTTTCACAGACTATACAACACCATCAGCATTATCATGGGCCGGAAATAATACAGGAAAAGCAATTACAGATATAGCAGAAGATGCAAATGGCGTGATTTCATTCTCATTTATGAAATCCCAAATACCTGTTGAAAATGTACAAGCAACTGTTGAAGGTAAAAATGTAACTGTTACGTGGAATGCTCTCTCCGGAATTCCGAATTTAACAAAATACGGAATTTATAAAGATGGAGTATTGTTGATTACAATCTCTGATATAGCTCAATCCAGTTATACCCAATACAATGTAAATCCAGGTACTTATACATATTGTGTATCAGCAATATATGAAGTATCCGAATCAACTAAGACATGTGCAGATCCAGTGACTGTAACAGGAAGCGGATCAACTTGTTCTCCTATCAAGAATCTCACATCCAAAGCTAAAGGCAATAGTGTTGTTTTGAATTGGGAACCAGCATTTGGAGGCGGATGGATTACACATGCCGGCAACCGATATACTTTTTCAGGTTATAACTATGCCAGTTATACAGCTGTTGTCTCTTGGTCTGTAGAAGACTTAAAAGACATATATGGATATACCCTTGAAAAAATTAGTTTTTATCCGTATCATAGTACTACAGAATGTACGTATAAATTGGAAATATATTCTGGCAATGAAGGCCAGTGGCCGGATACAAAATTATTAGAGCAGAATATTACAACTCTTAATGCAAAAAACTTAACTGAAGTACCGTTGAATAGTTCTATTAAATTAGATAATACAAGCAAAAGACTATGGGTATTAATAACAGCAACGCCTTCTGTAACTCCTCATTATCCTTTCGGAAGAGATGCAGGTCCTAAAGTTGAAAATCGGAATTTTTTGAAAGTAGGTACTGAATGGGGCAACATTGGAGACTTCAATTGGAATATTTCAGCATATTTTGCTATTGGAAAATCTGGCTCTCCAGTTGTTTTACACTCAAATCAGGACACAAACACTGGTAAGTCAGAACTCTTGAGTAAAAATATATTTGTTGATGCCCCATTACTAAAAGAACAAAATATTATGATTGATGAGTCTGAGAATAACATCTTAAAATCTTCTACAGCAATTGTTTCCGGATACAAAATTTATCGTGACGGAACTTACGTAACTACGGTTACAAATCCAACATATACAGAGACTCCACCAATTACAGGAACTCATACCTATTGTATATCTGCTGTATATGATGATTGCGAATCCGAACAAGTATGCACCCAAGTAACTACAACAGAACCAATAAGTCCGTATCTGCCGGTAAATGACTTTTCCGGAAATACTGATAATGCGGCAAGAAAGGTAACATTGAATTGGACCAAGCCATTCCAGGGAGGAAGAATAGGTTATTCTTCTCTGACTTCCGTCGGAGGTGCACTCGGAAGAGGTACAAGTAATTTTGATGTTGCAGCACGTTGGCCGTCCGAAGATACAAAAACTAAATATGGTTATAAATTAACTAAAGTAAATTTTGTTCCTTATAGTAGTACTTCCGGTACTGCAACTGTATGTACTTACTCTGTCAAAGTTTGGATTGGAGGCAATAGTGGAGCTCCAGGACAACTGCTAGTTAATCAGATTGTTACAAATCCTCAATTTAATCAATGGAACGAAGTGGTATTGAACACACCTGTGTCAGTAGATCCTTATGAAGAATTATGGATTGGTATCAATTGCAATGTTACAGCCGGATTTCCTATGGCCTACGACAATACCACAGCTGTAGAAGGAAAAGGAAATTTAATTACAACCAACGGAATATGGGGAACAGCATCACAATTGACTTCAAATGGGACTAATCCATTTAAATATAACTGGTTAATTTACGGATTATTAGAAAATGATCCAAGTGTTGTTGCCTCTCCACAATTCAGAGCTGCTGCTGCCATCGCCAGTGGGTATAATATCTACCGTAACAATGCTGTAATCGCTTCAATTCCAGATTTGAACACAACGACTTATACTGACAATGGTCCTTTAAGCGCCGGTAACTATAAATATGATGTATCTGTTATTTACGGAGCTAACGAATCTAAATTTGTAACATACAACACAGTGATTCAAGTTGCAACAGATATAAATGATGCTTCTCAAAATAATACAGTTGTCATTTATCCGAATCCTGTGAAATCTGGAAATGTATTCTCTGTTGATTTAGGCAATGAATATAAAGATGCTTCAATCGCTATCTTCAATGCTATGGGAGCTAAAATTTATCAAACCAAAGCAAATGAACAGATAACAAAAATCAATGCAGATTTGAGTGCAGGTATTTATATGATTCGAATATCTGATCCTGATGGAAAAGTAGTTAGTAGTAAGTTAATTGTCAAATAAGTATTGAAATTTTTCTATTTGAAGAAAAACTGATATATTCACGCATTCTCTTTCATCAGAGGATGCGTGATTTTTTATATGGTTCAATGTGAAATCGATTCGCCAAAAGATTCATATTAGTCACAACATAAAACAGCAAGAACTACGCCTGTCGTAAATTATTTTACGCCTGTCGTAGGAAAATTTACGCCTGTCGTAATTAAAAATATAACAAAACAAATGGAAAATACGCTCAACATAAATCAGGATGCTTATCACCCAACTATCATCAAACTTATATCATACAACAACGATGGGGTTGAAATCAAAGAATTGACCAATACAAATCATTTTCAGAAACAATTCAAAGCCGGATGCCTGAATTGGATTCGTGTTTGCGGTTTCAACAATCCTCAAATTATCGAAACAATATGCCATGAATTCAAAATACGACATGTTGATCTGAAGCTGATTTTTAACTCAAAACATACTTCGAAAATAGAAACGACTGATAATAGTATCTTGGTTATTTTCAATGCTTTCATTTATTTAAAGAAAAAACTAAAAAAAAGGCATGTATCTATTTTATTGGGAACCGATTATCTGGTTAGTTTTGAAGACGGAGAGAGTTCCATATTTGAAAATATCATCTATTTGCTGGAAAAAAATCCATTCAAACTACGGGAAAATTCGATTGACCGGCTTTTTCACATCATGCTAAACAAAATTACCGATAATTATGAAGAATGCGCCAATCAAATAGAAGATGGACTGGAAGAACTGGAAGCCGTATTACTGTCAAATGATAAAAAGTATGAGAACTTCGGAAAACTTATTCAGGAGAAACAAAAAGACTACCTGAGGATTAAAAAATCAATTATTCCTTTCAAAGAACAATTTTCCAAAATAATTCGATCTAACGAAAATTTAATTCGTCCTCAAAATCTGGCTTATTTCAATGATATATATGACCAGTTGCAATATGTCAGCCATTCTCTGGATAATTGCAGAGAAATCATAGCGGCTCTTTTAGACTTGTATATTTCAAACAATGATTTGAAAATGAACGATATAATGAAACGACTGACTGTTGTATCAACTATTTTTATACCTTTGACTTTTGTTGTAGGCGTTTGGGGAATGAATTTTCAAGATATGCCCGAACTTTCATGGAAACATGGATATGTGATGGCGTGGATCCTCATGATTTTGATGGCTTTTTTCACCTGGCTATACTTTAAACGGAAAAAATGGTTTTGAAATGAAAAAAATAATACTGACAATTTTCTCTATCTTCTTCATACTCAATCAATCGTTCTCTCAAAATATTGAAGATAGATCTATTCAATCCGATTGTTTTCAACATTTAAAAAATCAAACGGATCAATCCGTGTCGAATTTAATGGTGCAGAGCGGATTGTTTTTTCTCGGAACCCCTTATGTAAGTCATACATTGGAAGTTAATGATAAAGAATCTCTGGTGATCAACCTGCGGGAAATGGATTGTACTACATTTATCGAAAATTGCCTGGCATTCACTATCATTGCCAGAAAAAAAACACCTGATAATTTTGCTGCTACTTTACAATCCATCCGCTACAGGCATGGCAAAATCGATGGTTATACTTCCCGTCTTCATTATACAAGTGATTGGATTTATGATAACCAACAGAAAGGTTTTGTTAAAGATATTACTCAATCAATCGGAGGAAAAGTTCTTCCCCTGAAATTAGATTTTATGTCAACCCATCCGCAATCATACAAACAATTGGCCAATTCTCCGGAAAACGTCAATCAGATAAAAACGATAGAAGATTCTATCAATCTGCGAAGTCATTATTATATTCCTAAAAATGAAATTCCCCGGATAAAAGGACAAATACAAAATGGGGATATCATTGCATTTGTGACCTCTATCCGGGGATTGGATATCTCGCATGTAGCCATTGCTTACTGGAAAGATAAGCAATTGACATTTATTCATGCGTCTTCAGATTTCAAGCAGGTGATTGTCAATCCTAAGCCTTTGGCCGAATATTGTAATCAACAGACTAAAAATCTTGGGATTATGGTGATAAGACCTATTTGATCGCCACCTTATTTATATTTACATTACCTTCTTCATTAGTTATACGTATCAAATAGATTCCGGGGGTAACTTTACCTAAATTTATTCTATTTGTATTTCCCGTTTTAACAAGGAAACCGTTGGAATTATAAATTTCCACAAATACTGCCTGAGGATCTATTACTATGTTTCCGGAACTATCGACATAAGGAGACAGATAAGTTATTCCCGTTTTACCGGTTCCGGTAGATGTACTGCTTTGAAAACTAAAAGCACCCAGATCCGGTGATGTTCCTTTATACGGAATAGGAAAAGTCTGTCCATTGAAAGTTACGGATACCGGAGTACCTTGTTCTATTGCAGGATTTCCTTTTTTCAACCTGAATAAAGTAGCATCCGTTAAATGATAATTTGCGTTACGGGATAATGTAGCCAATGTTGTGTCGACACTTAAAAAATCAGCATCGGTAAATGTAATTCCCAGGTTCCAACTATTTGTTACTTCTTCTGTTCCTGAAGCTAATTTATGTGTGAGGCCTTTATAAGAAAGATTATTCTTCATAATATGCTTTCTCAATATTCCATCGGTTGGCTCTTCATAAAAAGAGAAATTCCCATTTTCTCCCTGATTATCGTAACCTGTACAATGAATTACGGTTTGTCCCTTGGTAGCATGATTTTGATCGAAGCCTTTACTGCGATTGCCAAAGGCAACACTGTTAGTAACAACATGTTCTGCATTAACAGCAGTTCCTCCCAATTTAAAACCGTTACCATTGCCTTTCCATGCTCCTGAATAACCAAATACGTTATATCCATTGTGAAAAGACCAACAACTATCTATCAAAACCGGACTAGCTCCTCCATAGACATCCCAACCATCATCGGAGTTATTCCATGCCCGGCATCCTCGGAATACATTACCTGTATCACCGGCTTTGGCTGCAAATCCATCGCCATTATTTCCGTCGCGATCGCGTTCCCAGTTATGATGTGAATCACAATTCAGAACCAAAGCGTTAGAACATCCGGCCATAAATGCAATTCCATCATTATTAGCATGATGTACTATTACTCCTTCCAGAATAACTCCGGTTACTCCGGATGAGGTGCCGATCGTAATTCCTCTATCATTTGTATTACATACAACGATGCCTTTAATATGCCAGTAATTTTTAGACAATTGCATGCCTCTTCCGCTGTTGGATGTTTTTCCTCCATCAATCAGTGGTTGGCAATTGAACACCGGAATCTCACCCGGAACGGCCCACATCTTGATTGGAGCCGATGCAGTTCCGGCTTTGGAACAGGTAATAGAAGTCGAAATCATATATTCTCCTCCTTTCACCCAAATCATATCCCCGGCAGCAGCTACAGAAGTTGCTTTGTTAGGAGAAGCGAATGCTTTCATTTCACTTTTTCCGTCGTTATTATCATTTCCATCAGGAGATACCCAGTATTCGGTTGCGTAAATACATGAAATCAGATTGATGAATGATAGTAATAGCATTATTTTTTTCATACTTATAAATTTTCATTTAGTGACCTAATTGAATGTTTTGGGTGCAAAGGTGCACGGTGCAGGGTGCACGGTCGGTTTATCAGACGCAGTGCATTATCAGGCGTAAGCAATTCGTGCACCGTGCACCGCGTACCGTGCACCCAAAAATGTTCATATCGATTTCACTTCGCAACAACAACTTTACTCGTTACCGTTTGATTTCCTGATTTCATCACACAAATATACATTCCGGCAGTCCAATTGGTCACATCAAAAGGAACTGCATATTCTATATTAGGACTTGCCGTATCAGTATATAAATCAGCAACTTTTGTTCCTACCAAGTTGTAAACGCTAATCAATACGCGAGATTCTTCACTTACAGAAAATCTTACAACCCCATTATTTTTACATGGATTAGGATAAGTGCTCAAAGACAGAGCCTTATCTTGTTGCATAATTTGTTGTATAGATGTAGGAGTCGATGATTTGAATTCATAAGGTCCCATGTCTCTGGCATTTCCGAAAACCGGTTGATATAATTGGAGGGCAGTACCCACCAATGGTTGTCCGATGGTTGTGGGAAGCGGAGCAGTCAATCCGTCTTTTCCGGTATCAATTTGTTTGCTTCCGGCCTTCAAACGGGCGAAACCTGTAGGCAAGCTACCATCTATTCCACGAGGCATTTTTGCTGCATCTTCCGACAAATCAGTATAATCAGTTGCAGATACTCCTGTTGTGGCTGTTATCCAGCCTTTAGTTGTTGCTGTTCCTATGGCATTGTTACTTTCTACATGATTAGAGGACATTTCCTGTTTTCCTAAACACACATTATTGTAGAATTGCATGGTTACGCTTGAAGATTTTTCAAACATAAAATCGTAACCACAACCATAAGCTAAGTTATTCACCAAAATAACTCCTCCTGAATGACTATTCTGGTCGAAACCTTTTACAGAACCGGTTTTATTACAATTAAACGCTACGCTGTTCCAGACTTGATGAACTCCCACAGAAGAACCTCCGGTGCCATTACCTCCCAGTTTTATACCGTTACCATTGCCTTGTTCTCCGGCAAGGATTCCTCCTCTGGGTGCAGATGCAAATCCCCAACATTCTATGATATAAACAGGATAATCTGTCTCATACAAATCCCATGCATCATCAGAGTTCCACCATGCACGGCAACGGATAAACCAGTTTTCTTTACCATTATGCATTTTGCAGGCAAAACCGTCGGCATTTCCACCTTTGGTCGGAATATCATAATTACAATAAGAATCACAATCGACAATGTAGTTGTAGGCACAGTAAGAACCGTTATTTTTGGAAATACCCGGATGTGAGTCCTGGAAACTATGTCCGAAACCTAATTGTATTCCGGTATCTCCGTTCCAGCTGAAAGTACAACGTTCGTAAATATTATAACTTCCTTCCAGTTTTACACCATTATCAGTAGCCTTTGTAATGTGTATTCCGTAGAAATACCAATAATCTCCCTGATGTACAATTCCACGACGGCGACCCATTTCTTCCGTTGTTCCACCCTTATCCTGATTAGTGAAATCGAAAATAGGTTGTTCAAATGCTCCGTCATCTTTCTTATAGGCAAAAACATGAATGCGTTTGCCTTCTTGTCCTGATTTGGTGATACGTATCGTTTCCCTGAAATCATAAGAACCTCCGCGACAGTAAATAGTATCTCCGGCTTCGGCTACCGAAATAGCTTTGGTCAACGTAAACCAAGGTTTGCTGAGGCTTCCGTTTCCTGTGTTGTCATTTCCGTTAGGAGCAATGAAATAGAATTTGGAAATACCGTCCATTGAAATAACTCCTGTTCCTGAAACCGGAAAATCAAGAGAAGCCCCACCTCCGGATATGGAAATATTGCCTCCGAATGGAGTTCTGTTTACATTTCCTGCCGGTTTGAAACGAACATATATATCGGTAACATCCAGTTTACTATTGTTAAATGGTAAAGTAATTGCATTCAAATAAGCTGTTCCGTCTGTTGAAATTTCAAAAAATTCAGGTGCAGTGATTGTTATATTGCCGGAAACTTCCGAAAGATATTTAGCCTGTATTTGGAAAATTTTTGAATCGGAAACCATATCGAAAAGCAAATAGCCAAAACTAAATCCTGACGGTGAGGTAATAATGGTCGGAATTGTTTCACTGGAAAAAACTGTTAAAGGAATATCTATCGCGTCTAAGCCTTCCGTAGTTAAGCGGATATTTCCATTCACAGTTCCTGCTGCAACTTGCGGAGAAGTATATCGTGCATACAAAGTTACAGGCATGGTAGAAGTCCTGGAAATATTCAAAGAAGATGAGAAAAGCGTCCCGTTTTGGCTGATCTCAAAACCGCTTCCTGATACATCTGCTGTAATATCTGAAGATAAATAAGACCCATCGATTGTAAAAGACGTTGATCCTGAAGTTTCTCCGGCAAATACAGTTCCCAAATCCAAAGAAGAAGCGGAAGCTTCGAGTTGCGGATCGGGAACGGAAGAAACAATGATATCTGTGATATATGCATTCAGACTACTTGCAGTAAAACGAATCAATACATTGTTAAGTCCTTCATTTATTTGAAAATTGGAACTTCCCCATGTACTGGAACTGGGAGCTACCTGATCTACTTTTGTCCAGGAAGAACCGCTATTGGTAGATTTTTCTACAATAACTACTTTGGTAGAGCCAGCTCCACTTGTTCTATGAGAAAATGTGAGTATTCCCGGTTTATTCAGTGGCTTAATAGTAAATGTAGCTTTATCTGAAAGTTTAATGCAGTTTTTTCCATTATAGTTAGCCTGGAAGGCTGTAGAACCAGTAGTTGTCCAACCTGTAGGTAGCTGTAATGAAGCGAAATTTTCGTTAACAATATTTTCCCCTTTAGCAAAAAAACAATTGCAAATGATAGATAAAACTATCATGTATCTCAATAGTAAAATGATTTTCTTCATAATTGTAATTATAAGGTGAAAGGTGAAAATCGCTTTGCTCCTTTGTGAACCCGTTTCACTTGTTGTGAAGGGGGGTGACAAACACAATTCACCTTTCACATTTATATAAACTTATTTCTTCAAAACCTTTTGAGAAGAAACATATCCTTCAGCACTAACGATGCGAATGATATAAACTCCCGGAGCTAAACCGGCAGTACTTACAATCTGCGAACGTTGTGATGAAGAAACCAGACTTCCTGACATATTATAAAGCTGTAAAGAAGCAATTTCTCCGGATACAACAACTGCTGTTTCTGTTTGATACAGACTGAACGTCGGATTATCTTTTTTCTCTGTTTCGATAGAAGTGGCAATTTTAGGAGTTCCTGCAGGATCTTCTGTTTCCCAAACAACTTCGGCATAACTTGCAACATACAAATCATGGATATTGAAATTACCGCCATCGGATCTGGTATTAATAACATTAACAACGATCGGATCTTTTGTTCTTAATGCAGGGATTTTGGATACCAGGTCATACTCTGCATTTCCGGATTTAATGCTCTTGGAATCTCCGGAAGTCCAGGTATTTTCTGTTCCTGTTTTTCCATACTTAACTGTTAATTGACGATCTCCCGTAAGGTAATATCTCATTTTCAAAGATTCTAGCCCGTTGGGTAATGTCAATTTCATGTAACCTGTTCCTTTAACCAATTGTAAAGCACCTACGGAACAAGCTCCGGCTCCGGCATAATTAGTTGTTATCAAAGAAGTTTCGTCTTTGGATAAAAATGCAGCAATATTTTCCGGTAAAACGGCATCCTGGAAATTATACCAATCACTTAATATTTGTGTAGGAGCAACAATTGTAATCGTTCCTGAAATTGAAATTACGCCATCACCTCCGATAGTAGAGATAGTATATTTTCCATCGGTAGTTGGTAAACCGTGAATGATCACTTTATTTGTTGCAACATCTTTTACATACTCCAATCCTTCCGGAAGATTTTCTATCTTCACATCTTCAGCGCCTCCGCCCCAAACAAATTCGATATGTTTGATATATCTTCCTTTGTCAGGAGTTTGAGAACTGTTGTCGGATGTGCAGGTAAGAGTTGCAGGCATTTGCATTGCAATTGTGATTTCTCCGGAAACACTCGCCTGTTGAGCGGAACCTAGAGTAGTAACAGTATAAGTTCCTTCTGTAGTAGGAATGCCTGAAATAGTCAATGTTTGAGTTTTTGTATCTAATGAAGGCATAAGCCCGGCCGGCAAGTTAGTTGCTTCTGCTCCGGTTACACCATCACCTTCATATTTGAATACAATCGGAACAATAGGTGTTCCTGTAAAAACTCGTTGGTTTTTATTATTTGTTGTATTGGTCAATTTGGCAAAAACAGGATCTCCTACTTCATAAGCTCCGAAATCAGGAGCAGAACCAATAAAAGGAATGGTAATATTTTTCAAAGGAGCATAACCTACAGCTTGCTCTGATTCGGGCAAATGGGTTTTTGCTTCGAAATTTTCTATTTTTACACCTTTGTCAATGAAAACGCTTCCTGTTTTAATTCTTGCAAAATTGTTTCGTGGAAGACTACCATCAATTTGTCTGTCAGCCATGAAATCTGTTACACTCAGGCTTAAGAATTCCGAAGAGTAGTCTTTTGTTTTTACAGTTTTTCCTCCAACTTTAGTACTTTCTTTGATAGGACTGCAACCATCTAATGTTGTCCAACTGTTATAGTCAGTATTGGGGGCTTTATAACCGGGTTTGTCTTCGGATAAAAATTCATGATTTTCTTTAGATGCACCAAAACCAATGTTATTTCTCATATACATTGTTCCATACAAAAATTCCGTAGGGAAACGATAGTTATATTCATTATTAAATGACAGGTTGTTAAACAGATACATAGCTTCGTATGCATTGTTCTGGTCAAATCCTTTATGTAATGAACCAAAAGATACACAACGGGTTACCACATGCGCTCCGACAGATTGGTCAAATCCGACACCACCGGAAGTACCGCCGCCGCCAAGTTTGAATCCGTTTCCATTTTGACGGGCTGTTCCGTTTTTATCATATCCGGCTTTATATGACCAGCAATTATCAATAACTATCGGATGATAAACCATATATAAATCCCAGTTGTCATCAGAGTTGTTCCATGCACGACAGCCATGAAATTCGGTTCCGGGTCCGGGGAATAATTTACAAGCAAAACCATCGGCATCGCCACCATCATCCGATCCGCCATTCCATGTCTTTGAATCGTAGTTGTAATATGAATCGCAATTGATTACGATATTTCCGCGACAAAATTGGAATCCGGGATTAAACTGAGGTTCGCCGGAAGGAAGAGATTTTGTTTCTTCGATAGCGAAGTCTTTATACATTCCTATCTGTAGTCCGGTATCGTTATTTCCGTAGAATTTACAATTCTCTATGATATTATAACTTCCTTCCATTTTCATACCGTTGTCTTTGGCATTGCATAGTTCCAGGTTTTTATAGTGCCAGTAATTAGCTTCGTGATTATGGTAGATACAACGCGCCATCTTAAATTGAGCTTCCGTACTGGTTGCAATCTGGCTACCATCTATTACTACTTTTTCAGGAGTTTTTCCTTCTTCCTGATAACCCCACATGTAGATACGGGCATCAGGTCGGGCATTTTGTTGGGCTTTGACTTTAATTCCGGCAGTAAGCATATAAGTTCCTCCGCGAAGGAAGATGGTGTCACCGGGTTGAACTTCGTCTACTGCTTTGTTAGGAGTTGCAAAAGGAGCATCTTTACTTCCCGGATTGGAGTCACTACCAGTTGTAGACACATAAATCGTTCTTGCTTGTAATCCGTTAAAAATCATTAAGCAAGATAATAAAGACAGAAATGTTTTTTTCATATTAGAAATTTATTAGTAAGAAGAGAGTACACAAGAGTTTATCATCCCGGCCTTTAAAGGCCGGGACCTCACGAAGAATATGCAATTATCATGAGATTACGGGGGATGAAACCCGCAATGACAAAACTTTGATAAGAATTATTTTATTGTTTTGGAAACATCGACAGAACCATCCGTATAGGTAGTTTTCACGATCAGGATACCGTTTGTTGTTTCCGGAACTTCTATTCCTGTGGTATTGTAATATTTTACGGAAGAGATAGTTTTGGAGGAGTTGGCGTTGTTGATACCAGTAACCACTGATGGAGAGAAATTAGCATTAATTTCAGTTATTGTTCCATCAACTGTATATTGGAAAGGATTGTCTGTTGAAAGTACATCTCCAACATCTGCACGTAAAGATAAACCTCCGATAGTCCAATTATTAAATTTATA
>JAVBLQ010000026.1:0-5250 GCA_031553435.1 Bacteroidales bacterium
CAAGACGAAAGGTGGAGCGGGTGACGGACGGTGCTAACCGCTCGTCGCCCCGCTTGAAAGCAGGCTGTGAGTTGGGCGTTCGTGTTTTTGAAAATTGTTATACAAAAAAACGAGCAATATAATATCGCTCGTTAAATGTCAGTTCATGAATACAGATCAAAAGTCAATCTTTTTTGAGAGTATTATTATACAAAATAGATGTTGCTCTAATTGATATTTGTTACCTGAATAATCTCACAAAAAAATTGAATATCCCTTCAATGATTACTTGCACGAATATAAGAGCGTACATAACAATATAAGCAATAAACCCTCCAATAATGGCAACAAGTAATGCTGACCAAAAACTTTTTGAAATCCATGTTACAATAACGTTTATTACTAACACGCCCCATGGAATAACCATAAGAATAGTAGTGATGGTTGGATTTAAGTCCGAATTTTTGCTACTTTTGGGAAAAAATCCATTTCCCTTGATCCATTGTCCATTTTTCCACTTCCCTTTTTCTTTTCGACCATCAATATAATAATATATTCCTTGGCCTTGTAAATTACCATTTGTATCATCCCATGTTCCAATATAATAATCCCCTCCACTCCATTTCATCTGACCAGAACCAATTCTATTTCCATTTAGAAATTGTCCAGTGTCGGTTCTTTTATAGTTAGAGTAGTATCTGGTACCGTGTCCTGTCATTTCGCCATCATGCCAATCCCCATCATACCAATCCCCATCATGCCATATAACTTTCCCATTTCCATGTCTTTTATAATCAACGAAGTACCCTTTATATGTAGCACCATCACCCCAATTTGGATAATAATATTCTCCGTATCCCTCTATATCTCCATTTTTCCATTCCCCATCATACCATTCTCCATTGGACCAGTTTACTTTCCCTTTTCCGTGTCTCTGATGGTCATTAAAGTATCCCTTATAGGTAGCTCCCTCACCCCAACTATGATAATAGCATTCACCATATCCATGTGCACCATTTTCATTCCAACCGCCATTGTACCAATCGCCATCAGACCATGTCATACGACCTTTTCCAAATCTTAGTCCATCCCGATATTCTCCTTCATCTGTGCGCTCATATTCATTAAAGAATCTTCGCGCATTACCATGTAACTTATCATTACTCCATTCGCCCTCATCCCAATTTCCATTATTATAAAAATATTTTCCTCTGCCATGACGAGTTCCATATTTTAATTCGCCAATATAATATCCATCAGAATATTCCTTTCTTCCATATGTTTCATTAATATCTTCCGTGTACTTTTGGGGTTCCTCTTTTTTTACAATAGGATGATTAGGTATTACAATAGGTTGATTGGGTTTCCCACCAAGAAGCCTTTGGAATTCTTTAAATAACGTTTCTTCTTTTGTGTAATACCTTTTGCAGAGTTCTCTAAAGTCTTGTAGTTTAGTTTTTAAATCAAGATTATTACCATGCTTAGCAGACTCTGAGACAAGAATTTGTATATTTTCATCACAATCTATTTTATCAAAATTGCTATTCCGCCAAAAGTCATTTAATACATCAAAAGCGGATTGCTCTTCAACAGTTAATTCTTTATATTGTTCTTTTATATATTTTGTTATGGTTCCCCATTTTTGAACATCCATGGGGACCATTGCTAACGCATTTTTAGACATAAATTTTTATTATAGAAAAATAAATAAAATCTATTTGGTACTTATAGCTTTAATCTTTACATGCAAACTATTCTAAATTTGTATTGCTTATTTTCTGTATAGATTCGGCTAATTCAGCTTCATCTTTAACACCCATAATTCTCAATTCAAAATCAATAGTATCTCCTTTTACGTCTGCATGAACTTTTAGAATTCCCTCATTATCAATATCAAAAACAACGTCCATTTCTGTGCCTTTTGGCCAATCTTTTGTAAGAACTAATGTGTGATTTTCTAAACAAACAGCATATTTATCTTCTATTGTTTTATCTTTCCTTTCATCTGTAAAGTCAGATTCATAAATCGGAATTAAAATGGAAGACATATTATCCTTCGTAGTATAAAGCGTGTCTATTACTCGACAAGGAAGAGATGTGTTTGCAAAGACAATATTATTAACTTTATCATTAATAATTCCAACTCCATAAGTCTTGCTCATCACATTAACAACATTTGTTCGCTGATTTATTTTTTGTGGCACATCATCTATCTCGCCTTCTTCATAATCCTTTACCGCTTGAATATATGCCTGATTCATAGCATAAATAGCAGCACCTTTTGCTACGCATTCATCGGGGTCTGTTAATTTTGAACTACAGCTTAGCTCTTTATCTACACGTTCTTTGATTTGAGGCATTCGAGAAGACCCACCTACTAAAAGAACTTCATCTATTTGACTAAAACCTTTATTCTCTGCTATTTTTTTTATTTTTAGAGCTTCTGTTATTGTTTCGTCTAATTTAGCTTCTGTAAGTTGGTCAAATAATTCTTTAGTGATTTCTATACGTGAACTAACGCCATTGAAAGTAATATTGGCATTTACTTTTGATTTTGCTGTAAGAATTTTCTTTTTTTGTTCGGCCTCTAATAGTAAAATATTTTTAAGCCTTTGGTCAGAATCTAAAGTGTAAGATGTGTTTTGTTCTTGATTATATACACTAAGCATATATTCAGCCAAAGCAGTATCCCAATCCACACCCCCAAGATGATGATTACCTCCTGTAGCAATAACTTTTATCACGCCTCCATTTACTCGGATAATAGTTACGTCAAACGTTCCACCTCCTAAATCATATACTAAGATAACTTTTTCCTCACTTGTTTTTAAACCATAAGAAATAGCAGCAGCAGTCGGCTCATTAATAATTGCGAGTACGTTTAATCCAGCTATCATGCCTGCTTGTTTTGTTTGCATACGTTCTTTTGTTCCAAAATATGCAGGGCATGTGATGACAACATCTGTTATAGGTTCTGGACTATCAGAGGCATCATTAGCATCTTTGACTAATTTTTTCAAAACATAAGCAGATATTTCTGTAGGATCCAAACCACGAGGAAATTTTGTCGGTTTTTTAAAACTTTCGTCTATTCCAATATGTCGTTTAATAAAACTTATTGTTTTTTGTGGTTCCTCTACGGACATACTTTTAGCTTCTTTTCCAACCACAACGCTATCCCCTTCATCAAAATAAACGACAGATGGTGTTGTTGCATCCCCTTCAAAATTTCTTAACACCACTGCTTGGTCAAATTTGTCTACTTGAGAAATGCAAGAATATGTCGTTCCTAAATCAATACCGTAAACTTGTCTACTGTTATCCATTATCTTATTATATTTTAGTGATTTATAAATTATTTTGTACTTTGTAAATGATTACTTCTGAAGGTCTAAGGATGCGCCCCGTAGTTACATCTGAAAAACCCTCCTTTTTACATTCTGCAATTTTTTTTGATTTACTCTCATCATCAGTTACAATAACATCTATTGCTTTATGCATTTTTGGCGAATAATCCTCATTGGGCTGCACGTCAAAAGGTTCAATATCATAATCATACAACATGTCTAGCAAGCCAGTAGATAAATTTTTATACTCCTGCAATAATTTAGGGAATAATATCTCTTTATCTGTTTCTGTATTTTTGTCATAAAATTTATGCAAATCTACAATACGGTCATGCCAATGAATTATATTTTTAAGAATTGGGGTTGTAATTTCTTTTCTAAACCCATTTTTATACAATTGTAATTCTTCATGCAATTCTTTATTAATCTTATCTTTGTAATCAAGGTCATGTATAAATTCTTTTACTTTGTCAAAAGATGTAGTTAATGACAAATTTAATTTCTCAAACTCTTCCTCAATTACCGTATTTTCAATTGAAGTTTCAATTTCAGCCTCTATTAAACTATTTTCTTTACATTGAGGATTTTTTTCAATTATTTTCAGCAACTCATCTTCACGTTTTTTCAAAAGATCTGTTAGTTGAAGTATCTCATCTTCATTTTTTTTATTTTGTACCTCAACTTTGGATAAATTATCCTTTAAAGATGTTATTTCCTCAATCAATTCTTTCAATTCTGGAAATTTTTGTAGAATATCGTTGATGTTCATACCTAATATTATATTTTTAATTTAAATACCTAAAATGTCGGGTGCAAAGTTATACATTTTTTTAACATCTATCCATTCAAGTTATACATTGTCAGTACATGACGCCCAACGTGCCCACAGCTGCTTTCGAGCGGGTTTGCGGTGGACTTCACTGTCCACCGAGACAAAAGGTGGCGCGGGTGACGGACGGTGCTAACCGCTCGTCGCCCCGCTTGAAAGCAGGCTGTGAGTTGGCGGTTCGGCATTATTTATTTCCACCAATTTTGCCAATGTTCACGAAATTCTTTTTCGGCATTTTCTCTCTTTTTTAAATCAGAACTAAACATATCAATTAAATCACCCCAACCTTTTGAACGGTATTTTTCATCAGGAATTAAATCAGGGCCATCACTACGGTTAAAGTCATCGGGAAAGCAAGCCTTATAATCACTCCAACACGCTTTCTTTATTTTTCCTGTTTGATAACTTTTCCAACTGCCGTCAAAAACAATCGTATAATCAGATTGTGTATACCAAATGTCAGCAAGACCAATAGTATCGTTGTCGTCATATGCCCAATAGATTTCAAATACTCCATCGAAACTTCCTGTTCCTGGTTGGCTCTTATCCTCTAAAAAATGATACTTTCCTGTAATCTTACCATCAACAATATTTGGTGATTCGTCACTTTTACCTTCTATTTCTGATTTTTCCACACTTAGCACTTCTATAACACCCTTAAAATCACATATATTATTTTTGACTTTTGATTTTCCAATTACTTCATATTCATTTTTACTCATCCTTTTTGTTGATAAAAAAACAATTTCCATTCTTTGAATATCATCTCCTATCATGCCACAAAAGTCAATCTCTTTTCTAAGTAAATTTGTTACATCAATACTTTCAATTTTAGGTAGTGGCTTTATGTCTTTGTTTTGCTGAAGATTTTCCTCTATAATTTCTATCACATTATTTTCAGCCTGTCCTTTAGGTACGTGTTTGCAACTTCCCAAAGTAACAGTGAAGATGCCTATCATAAAAAATATACTTTTCATTGTGTATGATTTAAAATTGTTTTTCATTATTTATATGTAATTTATCAAGTCATGTGAACTTTCAACTGTCCTTTATTCTTTCTCTTTTGTACTTTTGGTGGCTGACCGCCAACGTGCC
>JAVBLQ010000106.1:0-18712 GCA_031553435.1 Bacteroidales bacterium
AAATGTCTCCCATAATTTCTCCTAAGTAATGCATACATTCACGTATGTAATAATTTCTTCTATTTTTGGTTCGTGATGTCTCATACTGTCTCATGGTTTCTCATGACGTATCAACCATGCATCATTTAGGAAAGAAAAAAATGGTGTAATTGTGTTGGGGGAGAAATGGGGGAGAAAAAATAACAAAAAAACACCAACCAATGATAAACATTGATTAGTGCCTATATTCATATAATACTCAAAATGAGTATTATAGTGATTGATTTTAATTTTTATTAATCGTTGGTAATCAGCAATTATTTGCCGATGCAAAACTTCAAAGATGCTTATAATCAGCTAATTACGATAAGAACGCAGAAATAACGCAAGTTATTAATAATCAGCAAATTATGGAATGATTACTTTTAGCGCGGAAAGTGTAACCATTTATTTACAAATATATTCTTTTTTATTCAATATATAATACTTTCGCCGATGTTTTCGCCAAGATAGTGCATACATTCTCCTATATACTTTTTAATTTGTAAAGTTCTATAATATTTGAAAAACGGGGATACAGGAGGCAGATGTAACCACCTTCAACACACTGCGGCTACATTAATATTTTCCTATAATCTCCATCGCCTTTTTTCTTAAAACCATTACTCAATAAAGCTTTTATTGAGAATACATTTTCTTCCGAAGGGTCTGCCGATATTTCGTGTCCTCCGATTGCGATAATTTTTTCTTCCAATATTTGAATTATCATTTTGCCAATGCCTTTATTCAAATATTTCTCTTCGCCAATCAGATAGCCAATTTCATAGGTATGATTTTCTTCTGCAACATCCCCATACAAATTCTCGAAATCGTGTCCTTCTTCCTCTAAATCTTTCAAGAAAAAACAATCAGCATAAAGACAATATCCAATTTTTTCATCGTTGCAGTAAACTATAAAATGTTTTATGAAATCGTATTTGCCATTTCTATTGTTTACCTCATCCAACCAAGCCGTTCTTTGTGTTTCTCCGTCCGGGCACAGCCATTTATAAATATACCCCTTATTCAACCATTGGTCAAATAATGGAATATCTTTATTTACTAAGGGTTCTAATGAAATGTTATAGTTGTCCCTTATCATTCGAGTCGAATTCTACCATCCATTCAATCCCATATTTATCTCTGAACATACCAAAATAGGAACCCCAGGGGCTGTCGGAAATAGACATTTCAATTTGTCCGCCTGCCGAAAGTCCGGTGAATAATCTGTCGGCTTCTTCTTTGCTTTCCGCAGTAATTACAATTTTGCTTCTGTTCTCATTTTCGCTTGTTCGTCCCAATATTTCAGGTACATCATTAGCCATTAAAATACTTTTACCGATTGGTAAAGCAATGTTCATTATTTTATTTGCTTCATTATCAGCTACCGGAAATTCAGCACTTGCTATATCTCTAAAACGAATTATTTTTGTGAACTCTCCGCCAAATACAGATTTGTAAAAGTTGAATGCTTCTTCTGCATTGCCGTTGAAATTAATGTGTGGATTGATATTTGCCATAACTTTAATTTTTATATTAATTGCAAAGATAACAATTCGCCCGGATACGGCCTTATTTTCAGTAAGATAGGGCAATAAACGGCACGAAAAAAGAAGAAAAAATGGAGGTATGGGCGACAGATGTAGTTACGATTTTATCTGTTGTATCTTATTTTGAATTTGGTTTAGACGTTCAGATAGATTGCCCTTGACTTCTATTGTTTTTATCTCAAAATCACTTATAAGGTCGTGTAGAATATCGTTTACCTGATACCTGAGCTCAGGTAGTTCGGATTCGGAACACAAAATTATATCAGGTTCTTCAATGGGAACGAATACAAGGAGGTCGATTTCATCTGTTGCATTTTGAACCTTATTGAATATTGATTGAAGATTCAACGATTCACCGGTAGCTTGAATGTATGTGAACAAATCAATAGGGCATCTATCAAAAATAGCGTTATGCCCACTTTTGGCTATTTGTTTTATGGAATATTCAAGTTGCGTCAGGTAATCATCGACTGTCGGTATTTCGGGAAAGATATATCCCACCTCTTCCAATTCAAAATAGGGTTCAGGGTAAGATTCGTAATCAGGGAAAGATTCATACAGCTTTTCAGCTAATGTTGTTTTTCCAACCCTGTGAGTGCCTGTTATTGCTATTTTCATGTATGCAAAGGTACACAAAGTCTAATACTTATGTTGTAAACCTAAAATGCAGGCATGGAAGTCTGTTGGCTGCAGTGCATTTCTGTCAATTGTGGACACGTTGTTTAGTGTTTGTTTGTCATTTAATCCACGAAATAACATATTCTATCTTGTCGTCAGGCAAATAATCTTTTAATTGCTCAAAATTGCCGCCAATACCAAGTTCCTTGCAGCTAAGTTCAAAATGACAGAGCGCAATTCCCATATCGATGGCGTCAAACAGAGGATATGGTTTTTTGTAAAAGTGTAGCGCCTTGTCTTCGTGTAACACACGCCATTCCTGTTTGTTGTTTGCCGAAGGAGCCAAACGAACCATCTCGAGCGGTGTTAAAAAAGCCCCTGCCGCATTTTCCGTCAATGGATTATTCAAATCATTCTCAAAGAAAAGCTCTCCGAATGGTTTGCGGGATACATGGTTTTTATCAGCCCTGACAATATATTTCTCCAAAAATCGCTTCTTATCGGTGGCATAACCGACAGGTGATACGATTCTTAATTTTTCGTTGGTTCGTACAAAACAAGACGAGTTGTTCAAACATGTATGTGCGAACGGAACGTCGTTTTTGAATTGTTGCTATTATGCTCATATTTTTTGATTTTTACGCTTTTGTCCCTTTTTTCAGAATCTCATTGCCAATAAAAATACTGAATATTTAAGATACAGTCTAAATTTCATTGACTGATACAGCCTTACCGACCTAAACGCCACAAGCTGCCACGCTCTGAAAACATAGCGATGTCAGTCAGCTACATTTTGCAGCTCATATATTTCCGGAAGTTGAAATTTTTTTCAGATCCTTCTTTTTTAAGTAAGCCAGGTCGATGAAAGAAATGCCGCGAAGGTAAAAACTCAGGATAAACAGGTCGCGGGAGAATTCGAGTTTTCTTCTTTCTTCTTTCTCTTTTTGTGTCAGGAAAGAGGACATGGAAAGATCCATTGCTGCAAGCTCTTTAAAAACTTCCTGTTTTACTGCCCGTTTCTTTGTTTTGGCTACACCTGTAAAAACATGGGCGAAGATATTTTCACCGGGAGAGGCGATCAATCGTCTTTCAACAGCTGCTTTATGGATCATACGCAAGTTGCGCATGTAAAAGGAAGTGGTGTTCTGTTTATTGCCTTTGAATTTCATCCAGGTTTCATATTCCTTGATACGGACAGCATCGAGTTGTTCCAAAGGAAAATCCTGACCACCATTGAAGCGGATAAAATTGCGCGCGGCATCCCGGTAAGCACGGGCGGTACGGATACGGCCGGATTGCAGAAGCATTTGTTCCAACTCCAAAGCAAGAATAGAAAGCAGGCAACAACTGTTGTTCTGACGATAATGCTCAACAAACATTGAAAGATTGAAACTATCGGATCTTTCCAAATAGCGAATATTACTTTCCAGATTTTCACGCTCACGGGAAAGATCAGAAGATAGTTTTTGTAAATGAGCTTCCCGTAGAGGAGTGGAACACCCGAGTTTGACTTTTCCCAAAAGGGGATTCCATTCCTCAGGAAGAAGCTTATACTGGGTGGTGAGAACTTTAACCTCCCGGTTGCGGATGAACTGGAAGAAAAGCTAACCTTCACGACCAGGAAGGGTGGAAGGTCGGAACTTGAGACGGATACTGGTTGAATTCATAACCTTTGTTTTTTGTGAAAGGTGAAGGTCGCTTCGCTCCCTTGTGAACTCGCTTCGCTCGTGGTGAAGGGAGGATAATTCACCTTTCACAAGGAGCGAAGCGACTTTCACCCTTCACTGTAATTAATAAAGGTTAGAACGTTGGGGAAGGGGCAAAAATTCTGTATGAAGTTTTACGTAACGTAAAACATTCATATCGATTTCATTTTGAAGAATTTAAATTCTTTCTTAACTTTTCATTTTTAATTTTTAACTTTCTCCACATATTCTTTAGGCGACATTCCATAAAATTCTTTGAAGCTGCTTGAGAAATGGGATAAGGTGGAAAATCCTACAGCATAAGCCACATCGGATATAGAATATTTTTTGCTCAATAGAAGTTCTCCGGCTTGTTTTAAACGAATATTCCGGATAAAATCACGGGCTGACAAATTGGTTAGTTCCTTCAGTTTCCGGTGCATATGTACACGACTCATTCCGACTCTGGAACTAAGCATTTCCACATTCAGATCAGGATTTGCGAGATTTTCATTGACAATTTTAATGACTTTTTCCATCAATATTTCATCTGAAGATTTCATTTCTACTTTTTCTATTTTACCTTCTGAGCGGGAATTGAATTTTCCTTTCAACAATTCTCTGTTTTTAAGCAAATTGGAAATAGTTTTCTTCAGCAATTCGGCGTTGAACGGTTTGACGATATAAGCATCGGCTCCGATATCCAGCCCCTCGGCAATATCTTCTTCTTTCGACTTGGCTGTGAGAAGGATAACCGGAATATGATCAATGTTTATGTTAGATTTTATTTTCCGGCAAAGTGTGATACCATCCATTTCGGGCATCATGATATCACTGACCACCAAGTCCGGTTTTTCTTTCAGAATAAAATCCAAAGCTTCTTTTCCATTAACGCTTTGATGAATTTTGTACATCGAACTTAGTTCATTTTTGATGTAATTGCTGATATCCATTTCATCTTCAGCCAACAATATATGATATTTTGTTTTGGGTTTTAAAGATGTAGTTTCCTCATTTTCAATCATATTTTCAAAAAGATTGTCTTTTTTGGAATATTCGAAAGTTGCTAATGGTTTTTCTTCGGGTATAATTTCGATTTCATCGGGCTTCAAATGATCTTTTCCCAATGGAATACGAATAATGAAAATACTTCCCTTTCCATCTTCTATGGTTTGTGCAAAGATTTTACCATATTGTAGTTCTACCAACGAACGGGAAAGGTGCAATCCAATGCCTGTCCCCGGTTTGGATTCCGTTATCCCATTACGGATTTGGTAAAAACGCTCGAAAATCTGTTCAATCTTATCTTTATCGATTCCAATACCATTGTCTTTGATCTGTATTTCAAAATAATTTTTGAGTGGACCATGAACGGAATTATCATTTCCGGTAGTCAAAGTCGTAATAATTTCCCCATCATTGGGTGTATATTTGAATGCGTTGGAATAGATATTGAAAAGGACTTTATCAAAATTATTCAAATCGACCCAAACCTTAAGCATAGGCATATTGTGTTCGAAAATGAAACGGATATTTTTTTGTTTAGCCGTATAATCAAAGGCTTGCATGATGTCTTCGATAAAACCAACCATGTCAGTTTCTCTTGATTTCAGTTTCATTTGTCCCCGGTCAATTTTCCTTATATCCATCAATTGATTGATCAGGCGAAGAATCCGTTGTGCATTCCGATAGACCAACAAATATGATTTTTGTATTTCAAGATTTTTATTTTCGGATAATAATTTTTCCAAAGGTCCTATGATCAACGTCATAGGAGTCCGTATTTCATGTGAAATATTGATAAAAAATTGCAATTTCGCTTCATTGATTTGCTCCGCATGTTCCCGGCGCAAAATTTCATTTTTATGTCTGATTTTTGAGCGGATGAAAATATAAATTCCATACAATAAAGCAATTATAAGTAAAGTATAAAATATTTTAGCCCAAAAACTCCAATACCAATGCGGACGAATTATAATTGTGATGGTTTTTATTTCCGATTTATTGTCACGGTCACATGCCTGAACTTTCAGGTGATAAGTACCCGGACTTAAATTGGTGTAAGTGATACGGTTAATTCCGGCCGGCGTTGTATTCCATCCCATATCGAAATTATCCATTTTATATTGGTAAAAAATGCCTTCAGGATTGGTGTATTCTAATGTGGAAAATTCAAAACTGAACACATTATCATCTGCCGACAAATGAATCTCGTCAGCATCCAGAATAGAATTATTGATAATCTCTTTCCCTCCCGATTCTTTTCCTTTCCTGATTTGTTTGTCGAATAAATAAAAATCTGTAAAATAAATATTTAGTTGATGTTTTTTAGAGTGAATATTTGGAGAAAAGAAACTGGTAATTCCATTGATTCCTCCAAAAAATATTTCTCCATCCGGACTTTTGAATCCGGCTCCCTTCCTGAATTCATTTCCTTGCAATCCGTCGGAAGCATAATAATTAGTAAATGTATTTTCTTGGGGAGAAAATTTGGAAATTCCGAAATGTGTGCTTACCCAAATATTACGAAATTCATCTTCTTCGATGTAACAGATTGTATTACTTGGCAAACCGTCTTTTGTAGAATAAAAATGTCCTTTTTTTGTTTTTTTATCAAAACAGACCAAACCATCACCGGTTCCTATCCATAAATTTCCATTAGAATCTTCTTTTAATGAAAAAACGACATTACTGGGTAAAGCCTTATTATCCGCACTATAATTAACAAAAGAAGTAGAATGATCCGGATTGAAACAGGAAAGTCCGCGATAAGTTCCTATCCACAGATTATTATCTTTATCAAAAAGAAGGACATTGATCCAATTGTTACAAAGTTCTCCCGGTGCATCTTCGAATTGAAAAAAATGTTTGTCGAATATTTGTTCTTTGGTATTGAATCTGAAAATTCCATTACCGTATGTACCTATCCATAAATTCCCGGATTTATCTTCGGCAATACTATAGATTTTGTTATTGGAAGGATTATTGCCGGTAGGATTGGAGAAATATTTGCAATTTCCCGTTTGCTGATCAAAAAGGGCCAACCCGTTCAAATGAGTTCCCAGCCAAATATTTTTCTTGCTATCTTCATATATACACATCACCGTACTTGAAACAGACGCGGGATTTTCGGAGTTGGCATAATGGCGTACCTGATTGTTTTTTTCATTGATAGCGTATAGACCATCGTTATCTGTTCCAACCCAGATGATACCGGTAGTACTTTTATAAATACTCATCACACAGTTAGATCCGATACTATTTTTATCAAATGACTTGTAACCGTAGTATTTGAATCCATCGGAAGTGATAGGGATAAAGAATACTCCTTTTTGATAGATTCCCGTCCACAAGTTATTATCCTTGTCTTCCATGATGCTGTAGATTTTTGTTTTAGAAAAATCAAATGGGGTGGATGATGCTTCATAACTTACAATATCCTGTGTTTGGGGATCATATACTTTCATACCTTGTCCGTCTGTCCCTATAAGCAACTTTCCGGTATGATTAAGAGACAGGGTTCTGATAGGAAGCGTAGTTCCATTTTTTAACACTGATTTCAATTCGCCCGATTTATCCACACAATACAGCCCTCCGGTTAAAGTCCCAATAAAGATGATTCCGCTTTTATCTTCACAGATAGAGGATATAGCATTACTATTAATGGGACTTTGGGCGCTGGTGTAAGTAGATAATTTTTTGGTCTGAGGATTATAGCAATTAAGTCCTTCATTTTCGGAACCAATCCAGATGCGCTGTTGAGAATCTTCAAACAAGGTATATAAATAAATGCTGCAAAGTTGTTTATTCAGCTGAATCTCATTTTTCGAAATCAAACTTCTTTTGGAAAAAGAGAATATGCCATAACCTGATGTAGAAATCCAGATGTCACCGTTTTTTCGTTCAATGATCCCTGTGATATGTGCAAGCGCTATTTGTCCATTTTCCTGATAGAGCTTGATTTCCCTGAAGGAGTCCGTATTTCTGTCATAAAGTTGCAATCCATCTATACAACCGATCCAGAAGTTTCCGGAAGAATCTTCAAACAAAGTCTTTACATAATTATTTTTGAGAGAAGTAGAATCGCCCGTAATTTTCTTATAAACAGTAAATTTTGTTCCGTCAAACTTATTCAAGCCATCTTCGGTTGCAATCCAGATAAAACCTTTTTTATCCTGATAAATCTGATTGATGAGGCTATTGGAAAGCACTCCATCAGAAGAAAATAGCTTGGTGGTTTGTGCAAAAGTGTTAAGAAAGCACAACAGACATATAATCAATAATCCGGTACGGACTGTGGTTTTCATATTTTTTGTATTTAGTTACGGGTTACAAGTTACAGGTTACGGGTTACGGGTTACGAGTTACGAGTTATGGGTTATGGGTTACAGGTGAATGAGCTGACAAATTACTTGTAACTTGTAACCCGTAACTTGTAACTACTTTTCCAGCCAGACCCGTAATTCATTCAACATCTCATTTTTAAATGTAAAACTATCCCGATATCCCCAGCCATGTCCTCCTGAAGGATAAATATGTAAAGATGCCGGAACATTATTTTTATTTAATGCCAGATAATAATTGACTCCATTGGCGGGAACTACAACTTTATCATCATCTGAAAGGACAATAAATGCACGGGGTGTATCTTGAGTGACTTGTTTTTCATTTGAATATAAATTCTCCATTTCAGGAGTAGTATTATTTCCCAGAAAATGTTCACGGGAACCTTTGTGTGTGTATGTTTTATCCATAGTAATGACCGGATAAAATAATATCTGAAAATCGGGACGGGTTCCTGGTTTTGCATGTGTAGCAATCGTCGAAGCCAAATGTCCACCAGCCGAAAAACCCATAATTCCAACATCGGAAGGATTAATATTCCATTTAGCAGCATTTTCCCTGACAATTCTTATGGCTTCTTCCGCATCGGATATCGGTACATCTTTATTTCCATGAGGCATTCTATATTTCAGAACTATCAATGCGATTCCCTGCTGGTTAAAAAACGGAGCCCAATCATATCCTTCATGATTAAAAGCCAAATGGGAATAACCCCCTCCGGGACAAACAACAATTGCACGCCCGGTCGCGATTTCTTTTGCCGGCAGGAATACCCGAATGGAAGGTTTGAAATTAGATTTTGCATCATCGTAAGAGGTAGTATCTATCCCGTTGGTGTTGGGAAGACCTTTCTCCCATAAATCTACATCGAATGGTTCAACAGGAGATGCAAATAAAAGGCTTTTCGAAAATAAGGAAAACAATAATATAAATAATGAGTTTCTTCGAAATTTCATAATAAGTGCTTTTTTCATGGACAAAAATACTCATTATAGTTAAGAATGAAGAATTAAAAATTAAGAAACTATTTAAATTTTCAAATACAGTTTGTTACCGGGTATAAAATAAACTTTGTGTCTTCGTGTCTTTGTGTTTAAACAAAAGTCAACACATAATTGTCCGTTATCAAGTAATTTATCTTATAGCTGTTGCCTGGTGGAGTCCGGCTTTCAAAAGCGTCAAAACTGGAAAATATATTTTTTTGAGGAATAAAAGGACGAATATGCAAGTGTTCCCTGAAATCAATATCTTCCTCATCAATGATTTTGAATAAAGTTTCTTTGGCCGACCAATGAAGTAATAAATGCTCAATTTCCAACTCTTTACATAAGTTATTTTCTTCGGATAAACTCATAAATCTGGAACGGATTTTTTTCACTCTTTCGGAAATATATTCGATATCGATACCAACGGAATTTTCCTTGTCTGCAATAACCGCAACATAATTTTTTGTATGGGAAATGCTTATTTGAAAGGATTTATCTTCCAGATAAGGTTTTCCTGACGAAGTATAGAGTATTTTTTTTTCTTCTCCGCAAAGTTGTTTGATTAAGATGCGGGCAAGCAACCATTCCTGTTTCCTTTTTTCCGTATTTAGCTGTTGTAAATCAGAAAGGTACCATTCTTTTTTTTCTAATAAAGAAAATAATTCTTCCGAGCTTTTTTCTATTTTTTGAACAGTCCACATGATACGTATCACTTATTTTTCCATCGAAAAGATTCCATGATTTCAATAATATCTTGTCTGATATATTCAATAATTGGAGATAAAGAATCATTATTGGGAACTTCTTCAAAATATAAAGATCCGCGAAAGAAATGCTGACAACTATCAGTCAAAAAAAATTGAACCGGAGAAGCCACATTTCCTTTGATATCATACAGCATACCATAAACTTTTGTTGCCGGATTCAGATAGACAGAATCATTGATTGCATCGGCCTTTACAGCATGTTTGTATACAAATTTATGACTATCTTCAATGGCATTGGCAAAAGTTTTGGGAGTGATATTCAGATAACTGCAGTAAATTTTAGCATTCCACTCCGGATATACAATATTGAACCAGTTTTCTTTTTTTGTTTCCGAAGAGTTTTCCAGTATAGCTTTATCGGATAGATTAAAACTGTAAATTTTTGTCTCTGATAATGAGTAATCATGTTTGCCGGTTTCAATCCGTAAAAACCCTTCCGGTTTAGGAACATAATCCTGTTTACATGAGAAGAAAACCATCAAACACAGGATAACGAACAGGTTAAGCCTAAAACTTTCAACCTTCAACCTCTTTATCTTCATTTAAAAGTTGATTTTTGAAAGAAAATTTTACCTTCATGATTCGCCGGTTCTTGACTTCCAATACCTGAAATCTGTACTTTTTGTATTCCAATACTTCCCTCTTTTCAGGGAAATCTCCTTTTATTTCCAGTACAAGTCCGGCTAACGTGTCTATATCCTGAATCAGTTTTTCAAATTCTTTTTCATTCAGATCCGTAATTTTGAAAAAATCTATTAATGAAATTTTACCTTCAAAAATATAGGAACCATCTGAAAGCTTGACATACCGGAAATCGTCTTTATCGAATTCATCTGTAATTTCTCCTACAATTTCTTCCAGAATATCTTCCAGAGTAACAATACCTGAAGTAGCGCCGAATTCATCAACCACAATGGCCAGATGAACTTTATTGGTCCTGAATTCATCCAATAAATCATCGATTTTCTTGGTCTCAGGAACAAAAAATGCAGGGCGAATCAACTTTTGCCACTGAAAATCATCCTTTTTGTTCCGGTGAGGAAGTAAATCTTTCACATACAAAATACCTTTGATATTATCATATGATTCCGAATAAACAGGAATACGTGAATAGCCGACTTTGGTTACATGGTTGATTACTTCGTCGAAACCGGCTTCAATATCCAAAGCCGAAATATCCATGCGGGAAATCATTATTTCGACTGTAGTTTTGTTGTAAAATTTAACGATACTTTCCAGCATTTCTTTTTCTTCGCTTTCTCCGGAAGTTAATTCCAGTACTTTCGATAATTCATCGGACGATAAATTATATTTCCTTTTTGTAATGGATTTACTGATAATTTTAGTTGAACTCAGTAATAGTTTTGAAAGTGGAGAAAATAATTTTTCAATCAGATAAAAAGGCTGTGCAATTGATTTTGCCGTTTTCAGGGCATTGTGTCTGGCATATATTTTAGGAAGAATTTCTCCGAAAAACAATAAAAAGAGTATCAGGAAAACAAATTTGAGTATAAAACCCAAAACAGGATTTTCCGAAAAATCGAAAATAAGATCCAGGCTGTAAGCGCTTATCAGGAAAAAACCAATGTTTGTAAAATTATTGACAATCAAAGTTGTTGCCAGAAATAATTCCGGATTTTTCAATACTTTTTTGATATATCTGTCTGTAGAAGTTTTTTCTTTTTCAATTTCATTAATATCATCAGGTTTCAATGAAAGGAAAGACAATTCGGCAACCGAAATAAAACCTGAGATAAAAAGCAGTATGAATGCAACAAAGAATAGAATAACAACATTTACCGTAAACGGCAATATTTGTATATTGAGGAATAATTGTGATAAATAATAATCTGAGTCCAAAATGTAAATATTTAGTTAAACAATAAAAACGGTAAAAGGTGCACGGATCACGGCGCACGGTGAGACTTTCCATGCACCGTGCACCTGTGCACCGTGTCCCGTTTTAGAACGGTAAATCATCATTTCCTCCACCTCCGAACGGTTCTGCTGAAGCCGGAGTAGTTGTTGGCGCTGTCGAAGTCGACGGCTCAGATGATGCTGCCGGTTTGAAAGATTGTGCAGGAGCCTGATCCGGAGTCGGGAACGGCGCTCCTGATTGGGAAGCGTCCTGTTTCCTATCCAATAATTCCAGGTTATCTCCCCATATTTCAGTTATATATCGTTTATTTCCGGATGGATCATCATATGAACGGGTGCGTATTTTTCCTTCGATATATATTTTGGAACCTTTGCGGACATATTTTTCTGCTACTTCGGCCAAACCTCTCCATAAGACGATGTTGTGCCAATCGGTACGATCCGGAATTTGTGTGCCGTTTGCAGCTGTGTAGCCGCGTTCTGTTGTTGCCAATGAAAAGTTAGCAACAGCTCCGCCATTATCAAAATACCTTACTTCAGGGTCTTTCCCCACATTTCCAATTAAAATAACTTTGTTAACTGACATGTTGTTTGTGTTTTTAAATAAATAATAGTTAAAATTCTAGTCACGCATCAAAAGTAAGAAAAAAGAAAAAGAGTACAAATAGTTTTTTGAAATTTATATTTTCACAACTCCGTTTTTTATGCTTAAATTTGTATCTTAAAATTTTTAAACTCTTGTGGAAGAAACTCTAATCATCGTTTTATACAAACACCGCCTGTTCGGATGGAAATTTAATTCATTTGTTGCCCAACAAATTTCCCCTGAAAATTTTCAGCTTCTGGGAGCTCCCGACAAATCGTTTATTGGAAAAATAAGTCTGGAAGAAAAAGAATTGATTGCTTTGATTGATCAAACTTCAGATAGGTCGTTAATGCGCAACTATTCCAGAGAAAAAACAACAGTCGATTTTTTGAATAAAGTAACGGAGGATAATATAAAAAAAATGATTCGTCCGGCAATTGAAATATATGCTGCTAAAATAGTTCAATTGCTTATATCAATGAATTATCCGCTTTATCTCCGCGATGATTTGAATAGTAAATTAATATCCGATGCAAAAAAAATAGAAATACTGCCACATGTAGAGTCACCTGTTTTCAATTTTGAAAAAAATGAGGAAGGACTTCGCTATTTTATTACTCTACCAACTGTTAATGGCGATATTTCATTGCGTGGAAAAGAGCAGGTTATTCTTGCGGAAAAACCAACTTTAATTGTTCTGGAAAACAAACTCTACCGGATGGAAATTGAAGCAAAAAAATTGACTCCTTTTTATAAAAAAGAGTTTATTTTTGTACCTCCATTCTCGGAAAAGACTTATATAAAAGATTTTGTATTAAAAACTTTTTTTAGATACCATGTCAATGTAAAAGGAATCGATGTCGTTCAGGTTGAGCCCCAAATAAAAGCGGTTCTTTCCGTTGAAAAAGTTTGGAATGGCCGCTTATCTGCTGTATTATCTTTTTATTATGGCGAAGATTGGATAAATCCGGCCTTGAGTAAAGTAAAGGAAATCTGGTATGAAAAAAATGATTCCGGCTATACAATTTACTGGTATGAAAGAAATACCGAATACGAAGACAGGATGATAAAAATGCTGACTTCCAACGGATTGGAACTGACAGATGGTTGCTATCTCTTTTTAGACAGATATTCTCATGCGGCTGATTATGGTTATAATTACGATCTCGGATTGGTTGAATGGATCAATAGCCATCAGGATGTGTTAAAGGATTTTGAAGTGATTCAAAACGTCGATGAACCTTATTATATTGGAAATGTGAGACTTGAATCATCATTTGATATGGATATCGATTGGTTTGAAGTCAAAATCAATGTCGTCTTGGGCAATTATACCGTTCCGTTCAGCCGGTTCAGAAAAAATATTTTGACAGGCGATCGTAGTTATACCTTGCCGGATGGCTCTCTGTTTATTTTACCGGAAGAATGGTTTTCTCAATATAATGAGTTAGCTATGCATGCTGAAGAACATGAGGAAAATCTCCGTCTGAAAAAAATCCATTTTAATTTGCTGGATACAATCAAATTAAAAAATAATAAACGAATAAATAAGATTTTGTCTCATGAAAAAGTGCAAATTCCGGTTTCATTGGAAAAAATTTTGCGACCCTATCAGAAAGAGGGTTTTTATTGGTTAACGCATTTGTATCAAAATCATTTCGGAGGTTGTTTGGCAGATGATATGGGTTTGGGAAAAACATTGCAAACAATCACCTTACTACAATATCTCTATGCAGGATCCATGTCGAAAAAGGCAACCAATAATAAAGCTCAATTGTCTTTATTTGAGGAGTTTGAATCTGACCTTCCGGCTTCTTTGATAGTTGTTCCGACCTCTCTGCTACACAATTGGCATAATGAACTCAGTCGTTTTGCACCGGATTTAAAAATATACATTTATGCCGGAGCCGGTCGTTTGAGAACAAAAGATATAGGTAAAATATTTGACCATTATCAGGTAATAATCACTTCTTATGGGGTAGTAAGAAATGACATTGACTTTTTGAAAACTTACGAATTCCATCACCTGATCCTGGATGAAAGTCAGTACATAAAAAATGCTGATTCACAAACCTATAAAGCTGTAAAAGGGCTTTTTTCATCTTACAGGTTGACTTTGACCGGAACTCCGATAGAGAATTCACTTTCAGATCTTTGGTCTCAACTTAACTTTTTGAATGAAGGACTGTTGGGAACTTATGATTTTTTCCAGAAGTCGTATATTCGTCCCATCGTGAAAGAAGAAAATAAAGAACGGGAACTTGCTTTACAAAGAATAATACAACCATTTTTATTACGCCGGACAAAAGAAGAAGTTACACCGGAACTTCCGCCATTAACAGAACAAATCATCTATTGCGACATGAGCGAAACTCAAAATGATATTTACCAGAAAGAAAAAAATATTTTGAGAAATCGTTTGTTTGAACTGACAAATGAATCACTTGAAAAAAATAAGTTTTATGCCTTACAAGGGCTTACCAAACTGAGACTTTTGGCCAATCATCCGTCTTTATCATTAACTGATTATCAAGGAGACTCCGGAAAATATGAACAAATCATCATGTTTTTTGAAACACTGAAATCCGAAGGACATAAAGTGCTGATTTTTTCATCTTTTGTAAAACACTTGAAATTATTGGCAAAAGAATTTGATAAACAATCATGGAAATATGCTATGCTTACCGGACAAACAAAAAACCGGGAAAGTGAGATCCGCAAATTTGTTGAAAATAAAGATATCAATTGCTTTTTTATTTCGTTAAAAGCCGGAGGCACAGGACTCAATTTAACCGAAGCCGATTATGTTTTTATAATCGATCCCTGGTGGAATCCGGCAGTTGAGAAGCAAGCCCTGAGTCGCGCCCACCGTATCGGACAACAAAAGAGCGTGATGGTTTACCGTTTTATTTCAAGTAGTACGATAGAAGAAAATATTATCCGCTTGCAACAAAAGAAAAGAGAGCTATCCGAAACCTTTATTACTTCCGACAACCCATTGGATGTGTTGACGGTTGAAGAAATTCGGAAACTTTTGTAATATCTCTCTTTATATCTCATTCAATTTCAATCATTTTATCTACTTAGTCAAATAAACCACCCTTTTTGTCAAATAATACACCCGTTTTGAGAATTTGAAAGATACATTTGTATCGTGACATTAATTTACATTTAATAAACATTAATAAATTTTTTATCATGAGAAAAACATTACTTTTTTTTATCATTATCTTAGGCTTTGTAGCTATTGCAAATGCACAAACTAAAGAATGGAATTTTACAAGCTTCTCACAGGGAAATATTACTGCAGAATCTACAGTTAATGGATTGACTATTTACCCCAAAACGTCAACGGATACAGGCTCAGATGTCGCTATTGATGCTAATAACAAAAGTATGGATGGTTATAGTTTTACTCAGAGACTTAAATTAGGAGGTGCGGGAGCTTTACAAGACGGAACTCTGACTGCAACAAATCGAGCAGTAAAATTTGATGTGACGGGTGGTGCTGCTATTACAATTTATGGAATGGCTTCAGCTTCTAAACTTGAAACTCCGAGAGTTTTAGCTGTTACAGATGGAATAAATGAATTAGGAAGTTTGGAGAGTGATGGGAATGCTATTGGTAAAACTGTAATTAACTATTCAGGACCAGCTACATCTATTTATATATATTCAAAATCGTCTGGTTTCAATATTTATATGATTAAATTGGAGCCTAAAAATTCAACATCAGTTAAAGATAAAGAAGTTTCTAAAGAAATTTCTTCCGTAAAATATTATGATCTTACAGGAAAAGAAGTTCCTGCAGAAACAAAAGGATTCATCATCGAAAAAACAACTTATGAAGATGGATCAACAGATACTACCAAATCAATTGTTCGATAAGGTTTATTAATGTGTGTGTTGGGGGGTAGGGTAAAAGCTACCCTCATTTTCTCAGATCCTAATCGATTCGGAGTTTAATTGTATATCCTTAAAGCTATTATGTAACATGAAAAAAGCATTCCTTTTTTTATGCACGTTCTTTTCTTGTGCATTTTTTCCGGTATATACCTGAACGCCGGATACTTTCGATTTCTATAATCATTAAAAATTTGTTCAATAGAAAAATTTCTCTCTTATTTTCAAGAGAGATAAAAAGTTGATTATTATTTATTCACAATTAATATTTTTATTGTATATGAGAAGATTTACAAAATTTAGTTTGTTATTATTCAGTTTATTACTGATGGGAGTAGTAGGTAGTAAATCTGCTAATGAAGTAATATTATTTGACTCTCCTATGTGTTTTTCTGGAGCAACCGCAGCTGCTGCATTGCCTTTAACTACAGTTGGAAATGCAGATATTGGAGGTACAATCTTGAGTCTTGGTTCTAAGTACGCAGATAGCAGTACTCCAGATAAGGCTGTTGATTATACTAACATTTCTTGTTCTTATATAAGACAAGGAAGTGCTGCAAGTACATCTAACCAATATATCAAAATTACACCTAATAAACCATTTTATAATGGTGGGAGAATTACAATTTGGTTAAGTTCAAATGGTTCAGGTAAAACTTTAGGAGTTTGGCATACTCAGGCTGCAAACGCATCCAATCTCATAGGCACGTACACACCTACAAAATCTAACACTTTATATGAAGCGGTAATTGATATACCAACATCAGTAACTGGAGCAAAGGATATTTTTATAGGTGCTCAATCCACTTCCTTTTTCATATACAAAGTTTTGATAGAAACAAATATAATGGGTCCATCCATTTCTTATTCTTCTGGAGATCAAAATGCAATGGGAATGGTAAGTAAAGCTTTAAGTCCGATCGTGCTTACATGGGGAAGTTCTGCAACTGATGCGACTCTTACTTGGTTAGATGCAGCTGACGGTAATCCGACAACTGCTCCTAGTGATATTGAGGCTGTAAAAAATTCTAATGAAAAAACGATAACAATTTCAGGAACTCCAACTTCTGATCGTACTCTTTATTATTCCGTAGTAGCAACTGATGGAACAAACAATTCAGATCCACTATTTGGTTCTATTGCCATAACATCTTATGTAACACCTGCTCCTAAAATCACATTAACATCAGGTCAAAACAATCAAGCGAAAAAGGCAGGTATGCCTATTACTGATATTGTTTACACCTTAGAAGATGAAGGAACTACAGGTGCTTCTGTAGTAGGTTTACCCACAGGTTGGGATGGCGTTTATAATCCAACATCTCACACATATACTATTTCCGGAGTTTTACCAACAGAAGTGACATATCCTACTACATATAACTATACAATTACAGCATCTTCTCTTACAGATTATGTTGGTAGTTCGGTGACTACTACTGGTTCTATTACAGTAAAAGATCCAAATGCAAAAACAGTTGCTTTTATTTATGACGCAACAACATTTCCCTCTGATCCTGATGGTGTAAAACTATATACTATGTTGAATCAAAATTATGATGTATCGGTTTTGGTTGCTCCCAATGTCGCTGCAGACACAGCTGCATTTATGTCAGATTTGTATAATTATGATTTGGTTGTTTTTCATGAAAAAGTAGGAAGTGCTAATTTGGCTGCTCAACGTTTAGGTTCATATATTGGTAAATTCCCATTTTTGAATACAAAACCTCACATGTATGGTAAAACTAATTGGATTGCCGGAAGTGGTCAAAACGGAGTATCAGGAGATACTTATGTAAATGTTTTACCTGAATACGCTTCGCATCCAGTTTTTGCAGGAGTACAAGCTGACGAAAATAAGATAACAATGGCGGGATCAACAGGTATTATTCGATATGCTACAGGAATTGCAAAAGGAACTACCCTTGCTACTAATAAATCTGGAACAGAAGGAAATGCGTCTATTTCTGAAATCAACAATGGTACTATTTCTGATAGCAAAAAATATATGTTAGTTTCTCTTTCTGCAGCAGATGAAAATCTTACAACAGATGGATTGACTGTTTTGAAAAATGCTTGTGAATATTTGATGAGTACTGATGTATATGCTTATTCAAACATAACGCTGGCCAGCACTTCATCTGAAAATGGTTCTGTTAAAATTACTCCGGAATCAGCTGATGGTAAATATTTATTAGGCTCAACTATCACATTGGAAGCAACTCCTGCTGAAGGCTATAAATTTAATAATTGGACTATCGGAGGTTTATCTTTACGTGCAGATGTTGGAGATGTACTTTCAACAGACAATCCTTTCCAATATACAGTTGATGGAACAATAACTGAAATTAATGCTAATTTCTCTCCATCAGTGGTT
>JAVBLQ010000100.1:0-14432 GCA_031553435.1 Bacteroidales bacterium
TATGCCAGCAACCATCAATTGTTTGTCAAAAACATCCAATCAGGAGACAAAATCCATGTGTTTGATGTAACAGGAAGAATGGTGCTTTCTGCAACAGCACAAAACTCAGATTTCACAAGTGAATTGAATACAGAAGGCGCCTTGATTGTAAAAATCACCGGCAAAACCAGCAACATATCTAAAATAATGAATCAATGAAAAAAACAATATACATCATCTTGCTCACGATCCTGACTTGCAGTTTGCACGCCCAGGGATTGTACAAGAACACGGAAGAAAACAAGACTACTTCCGCCACAGAATACAGCCCCTCGATCCTCAGGGCCAAACCTGAACCACCGATTGGCCCGGGAGAAAGCGAAACAGATGTCGTACCGGTTTCCGGAGGACTGCTTTTGCTCGCTGCGCTCGCGGGTGCACGGTGCATGGTACACGGTGCACGAAGAAAAACTAAAAGATAAAAACTAAAAATTAAAAATCCGTGATGGCCTGTGTATTTTGTGTAATCTGTGTTCCATCACTTAAAACATATAACTTAAAAATAAAGATGAAAACAACGAAAATTTTAATTTCAATCTGTGTCGCCTTGATTATGGTGGCAACTAATCTTCAATCACAAGTCGTGATCGGGAAAGATAAGACTCCACATACAGGATCGGTACTGGAAGTAAACAATAACTCTACTAATAAGGGAATATTATTGCCTAAAGTATCGCTGACAGCCACAGGAACCTGGGGCTTGGCAGGAACAGATGCTGCTGAAAAAGGAATGGTGGTATTCAATACCAACAAGACAATTTCAGGAACAGGAGCCAACGGTGAAGGTTTGTATTATTGGAATGGGGTCAAATGGATGTGGATGGCGCAGGATACGTTGATAAGCGTTACCCCTGCTGGAGGCATAGATATCAGAACAATAGGTAATGCTCCTGCACTTAAAATAATAAATAATAATCAAGGACAACAAGCTGATGATGTTAATATTACTACATATAGCGGTTCTGGATCTGCTGATCCATACCTAGCTTTTGCTAGAGCAAGAGGAACAGAAGCAACACCTATCCCTGTTCAAAAAGGAGATTTAATAGGTTCTATAGCATTTAACCCATATATAAAAGCAGGTTTTACAGGCGGATCCAATATTGCTGCTTATTATGTAGGAAATGGAACTACCAACAGAACAAATCTGGAGTTCAGAACAAGTGCTTCTTATGGATACATGGTTTTAGATTCTATTGGTCGTCTTGGAGTTGGAGCGCTAACTCCTACTGAAAAACTCCATATCGTAGGTAATGCTTATGCGACCGGGAATATCTATGCAGGAGGGAATATTGGTATTGGAACAACAACTCCAGCCTATGGACTACATTTAGCTTTAGGAAAGAACATGTTGCTTGGAAATAAGCCAAGTTCAGGTGTCATATATTCAGGTACAGCATCCAATGATGGCCTTTATCTTGAAAATCAGACAACGCAGTCTATTTGGCTACAAAGATCGGATGCAAATGCAAATATTCTTTTATCCAAAAATAAAACTCTAGCCGGAGGCTCAGTAAACAATTACTCTCTCATGCAATTTTCTGTAGGAACCACCGGATCCACATCATCATCAATAGGAAACATCAAAATAAATGCAACAGGTGATGGAGTAGTTTACAACACCACTTCCGACAAACGCCTCAAAGAGAACATCACAAATACCCATTACAGCCTTTCCGACCTCATGAAAATCAGCGTCAAAGACTACAACTTCAAAAGCGATGAAACCAAAACAGTTCAAACCGGTTTCTTAGCTCAAGATTTATACGAAGTATATCCCGAAGCCGTCAGCGTGGGAGGTGAAAATGCAGAGGAAAATCCTTGGGGTGTTGATTACGGAAAAGTAACTCCATTATTAGTAAAAGCTATTCAGGATCAACAAAAAATTATCGAACAGCTGGAGAACCGTATTAAAACATTGGAAAATAAGTAAAACGTTAAAAACGTTAGTATACTCCTGTTGCGAAACAGGACAAAGAGCATGTCAACGCAGATAACTTTATAACCGTTGGTTCTTTTATTCCTTTTAACACGACCAAGCAAACGGATATGAAGGAAGACCATTAGGGGGTTGCTCTGCGTTGGAACTCTTTTTTTAATTGTCAATTGCCCATTGTCTATTGCATAAGTTTTGTATTCTTATCCGATAACTTTTTTTATTTATAGTCTGCCATTTGTAATTCATGATTTTTATTTATGTTTGTTGTAGATTAAAATAACTACGATGAAGCGTGATGGTTTTGGTTCCAGGTTGGGAGCTTTGATGGCATTGGCAGGTTCGGCCATTGGATTGGGCAATTTGTGGAAATTCCCGTATATGGCAGGAAAAAACGGGGGAGCAGCCTTTATCTTATTATATATTGGTTTCATGTTTTTGCTTTGTTTGCCGCTTATGCTGTCTGAATTTGTTATTGGGAGGCGTTCGCAGGCAAATGTGATGGGGGCTTTCCGCAAACTGGCGCCCAAAACCAAATGGTATTTTGTGGGCATTGCCGGAACTTTAACAGCTTGTATAATCCTTTCGTTTTACAGTGTTGTGGGAGGATGGGTCATCAAATATTTATTTTCATCGCTTTGTTTCGAGTTTTCTTCTTCATTTCAGACGGTCGAACAATTCAGGACTTTTACACATTCCTCTGTTTCGCCGGTATTGATGCATTTTATTTTTTTGGGATTGGTTGTAGCCGCACTTTGGACAGGTGTTAAAAATGGGATTGAACGATACTCCCTGATTTTAATGCCTTTATTGTTTGTGATGATTTTGATTTTGGCTGTTTATTCGTTAACCTTGCCGAATGCAAAATTAGGTATTGATTTTTTATTTAAACCTGATTGGTCAGGAATTACTCCCGGGGTGGCGCTGGAAGCGTTGGGTCAAGGGCTCTTCTCATTGAGTTTAGGGATGGGTACGGTGATTACTTACAGTTCATATATAAAAAAGAATGAGAATCTCGGAACAATGGCAATCATGACTATCATAATGGATTTATTCTTCGCCTTATTGGCAGGGATTGTTATTTTACCGGCAGTATTTGCATTTGGTTTTCAACCCGACGAAGGCCCTGGTTTAATGTTTATTATCCTTCCTGAAGTTTTTGCAAAAATGCCTTTGGGTGGAGTTTTTGCCATAATCTTTTTTTCTTCTTTATTCATTGCCGCTCTTACGTCCGCCATCTCGTTATTAGAAGTAATTGTCGCTTTTTTATCTGAAGAAACAAGGCTTTCCAGAAAGAAAACATTGCTTATTTCAGGCTTTGTTTTGGCCATTACAGGTGCGCTTTGCTCTCTTTCAATGGGATCGCTTTCGGATATTACTTTTTGGGGAAATAATATTTTCGATTCGTTTGATAAGCTTTCATCAATTTATCTTATGCCGGTAGGTGCGTTTTTTATTTCGATTTTCGTGGGATGGAAGATGCAATCTGCCGATGTATATGATGAGTTGACCAGTTCAGGAACAGTAAAATTCTATTTCTTCAAACTGTTTTTATTTTTGGCAAAGTATTTTGTACCGTTGGCTATTGTTGTGATTTTCCTGAATAAGTTAGGGGTATTTTAGATTCATATTGCTCACATTGTACTTGTGACAATTATTTCTTCCCTTTCCGATCAAAATAATAACCATAAGCCAAACCTCCTAAACCTGCCGCCAAAATGATATAGATGGGTGAAACTCCCCAGAACCAGATCAAAAAAGCAGAGGCAACGGGAATGATTACTGTATGTACATTGATCTTTACCTGACGGGCTGTGGTAAACACGGGAACGGCGATTAATGCAACTACAGCAGGACGAACTGCTTTGAATGCTTTTTCAACCCAAACATTATGTTCAAATTGGCGGAAAAATATGGCGATCAATAATATGATGAAAAAAGAAGGTAGTACAGAGCCCAGAGTGGCTATTATACTACCTTTATTTCCTTTCATTTTATATCCTGCAAAGATGGCGATGTTGACAGCCAGTATTCCGGGTACGGTTTGAGATATAGCAATCATATCAATGAAGTCATCTTTTGAAATCCATTTTTTCTTATCGACGACGTCTCTTTGGATTAAAGGGATCATTGCATATCCGCCTCCGATCGTAAATGCTCCGATTTTGGCGAAAGTCCAGAAAATTTGCCAATAAATGTTCATTTAAACTTTCTACCTTAAACAAATTTCATCGTCATCTTGTTCGTCTGACGCTCTTTGTTGGTGTTGTTTTTTCTGATTTGGTTTTAGTTGCTTTTTGTTGGTTGTCTGATGATGAAGAAGACGATGATGATGATTTTCCTCTCACAGACCTTGTCGAAGTACTTTCTTTCTTTTTATCCTTACTGCTGGCGGCAACAGCTTTTGCTGTATCCGGTTGTACCCAAAGATTTTTTTCGAAAGCTTTTAATTGATTTTCTATGCTGTCTTGTGCGCGTTTGATTCTGTCGGGTTTATTTCCTACTATTTGAGCCAAACTTTTGTTCATCATGTTGGTGGTCTTGACAATATCTCCTTTGTACATTCTTTTCCGGAAATAATCGTCCATTGTATTGGTCATGGCATTATTCATATTGGATGTCATGATCAGATGTTGTGCCAGATAAGGGCGGATATCGTCATAAACTACCCAGAAAACAGGAGTCTTCAACGGTTCGGAAAACTCATCTTCCTGTCTGACCATCGTGGGACAGATAGCAGCGATACTGGAATTGAAAGTTCCGTTTGATTTGTCGAAATACCAGATTTCTTTCACCAGATACAATGTTATTTCATTACTCGGAATATCATTTTCATCAATGGAAAATTCCACTTTTGAGCCGTTCTTTTGTGATGTATATGTTACATCCAAACGTTTCAGGATATTGTCGAAAAGAGCCAGGTTTTTATCGGTAAAAACCTCACGTCCTTCGAGATAGTTATATGCTTTAACTTTTCCCTGACCAACCAGTTTGAAGAGAACCGTAAAAAGGTTCATTCTTTCTCCGATGGGTTGTGTCGGGTAATACAGTGCAGCATTATCGTCTTTGGTTAAGTCTATCCAACGATAAATTTCCCTGCGCCAGGGAGCATTGTCTATATTCTGTATCTGCTCCTGGTTTTTTGCTTCTGCTCTGACTGAGAGCGAAGGCAGGTCCGTATTCTTGTTTTCTGCTTGTTGCTGACGGGGTAATGCTCTTCTTTCAGGAGGTTGAGATGTTGCCTCTTGTGTCAAAGCGACAAAAATTAATGCCAGGATATAATAAAACGGTTTCATATAATTACACCTCATATTTTAATTGATTGTAATGTCTAAAGTTGAGACTTCTCTTTCGGCTGTGCCTCCGGGATCTCTCACGACAATTTTTCTGATAAACATAACTTTTCCGCGATTCAATTGACGGATGCGTTCTTTTTGTGATGATGAGAAATTTTTTCCATCGGAAGCTTCTGTGATAGCAGTTCCTAACGATTCGTCGAAAGTCAATGTTTCAAATCTCACAACAGGAAACGGAATATTTAAGATTCCATCATCGATAGCAGCTTTCAGTTCGGAAATGCCAGCCAAGCTGCTCTTTGATAACCGTCCTCTCTTGAATTGTACCAGATTTCCTTTATCATCTCTGTATTCCAGATATGGAGTTGGATCCGGCAATCTGCGAACCCTGAATTTGCCTGTCATTGGAGGTCCTCCCGTTTTGGAGGTTACAGTGATAACGACTTCCGTTCCTATAGCGGAGGCGGGAGGATTAGTTGCCCATAAACCGTCTCCTTTCGGAGTCAGAGAACCGGCCGAGATATTGGCTGAAATATTTTGGTTTGCTACTCCGGGGACTGCGATCCTGATATCATTAGAAATTCCGGAATACAAAACATTCATCAATACCGGGGCAATGGTGGCGCTTGGCTCTACAACAAAGTATTCGGAAGAGAAATCATGTTTTGCGGTAGAACCATCACCTCTGGACATTTCGATAAATCCTTTGACTGTGAATGATCCCGAAGAACCTGTCCCAACTCTATACAAGCCTCTGGCATCGTCTGACAAATATTGTCCGTTGACAAAGATTCTGGGGAGTTGTGTTGAGTCTTCGGCAGAAAGAACAATGTTTGCGGTGTACGGACTTCCTCTCATAACGGTTTTTGACTCGGGAATTACATATGCTTTGATTCGATTGACACGGAAATCGCTAACATCGATATTTTTCAATAAAGTGGCTAAGGCTTCTCCTTCGGCGGAACGAATATCGTTTTGAAGTTTGGTCAATAATGTAACCGAAGCAGCCAAAGGCATGTGTTTGAACATGGATTGTTCCCAGGTCATTTTGTCTTTTTGGCCTTTCGTGGAAACGATCGTGCTTAAATTACTTTCAATGATTGTTTTTTTAGACGGATCTTCTATCAAAGAAGAAATATATTCCCGATAGCCGTCTATTTCCGATTTTAATTTCTTTCCTTCGTTTTTACCGCTTAGCAACATGACATCTTCAGAAGCATTCAGGTCATCCGGATGTTTCAATTTTGTCGGGTCACCATCTTTACCATCTGCTTTTTTGACTATTCTCAGTTTGAGATTTTGAATATAGTTGAACAGAGTGTCTGATTTAACTCTGGTTTCTTCAGCCAGATCATACCAACGTTGTGTTTTTTCCTGATTGATATGATGATAAGTTTCCAGTTCTCCAAAAATCAGTTTGTTTCTTGATGATGTCGATTCTACGGAACGGCGCAGGCTTTCTTCCACCAGTTCAAAGCCATTGAGCACTTCAGATGAAACATTGAGTGCAAGCATGGCGATGAAAACCAGATACATCAGGTTAATCATCTTTTGTCTTGGTGAATTTGGACTATTTACTGCCATTTACTTTTAAGTTATAAGTTTTACGTTATACGTATTGCGTTTTACGGATTATTGCGGTTTCCACCTTGTTGCGGAGGATTGTATCCTCCGGGATTAGGATTGTAACCCGGATTGGGGTTATAATTAGGCATTGGTGGGTTGTAACCCGGATTGTATCCGCCGCCGGCATACATAGTATTCATTGTCATTGCATTCAACAAGCGGGCATACACCTGGTTGAGAGCTGCAATCTGTTGAGTCATCTTTTCTGTTTCGCTACGGAAAATGGTACTGTCCATTACAGAAGCTTCATACATATCTTTCATGCGTGTAAGTCCGGCATTGATGCGGCCTAAGGCTTCCATTTGTGTATTGATGCTTTGTACCTGCAATTCGTAAATCTGATTCAAACCGGACATGTTACGGTTCAGTGTTTCCATTTGTTGGATATAACCTCTTGAATTTTCGTCGATACTATCTGAATTTTCTGTGATTGTTTTATAAGAATTTAATAAAATATCGGATACATCGGTCAGACTGTTTGTTACGGAACTGAATTTTTCCATATTTTCCGACATACCTTTAATTTTTTCCAGATATTCCTGGGTGGCTATGGATAATTCTCCCATTTTGGAGAGTTGTTCTGCCGCGCTCGACATTTTTTTGATGCTTTCCGCTAAAGAGACGGTGTCTTCTTCCGAAATATTAACTCCGGAAGGGATGCCGAAAGATTCTTTGGTTTTATTCACATCAATAGGTTCTCCGAAAGAGGCTCCGCCAACGATGATGGTTTGTCCTCCTGCGGCAGCTATGCCTCCGGATGGTTGATAGCCTCTTGTGTCGCCACTGGGATATGCTGTCGATTGGATGCGGACACTGTTTTCATTGCCGTTTCCACCTCCGCCTCCACCATTGAATGAAGGACGTTCATCAGGATCTTTTGAATCGAGCACCGGAAATACTTCTTCCCATCTATATTCTTTGGCAGGCGTGTCGAATGCTGAAATGATGAATACGAAAAATTCAGTAACCATCCCTATGGTGAGCAAGATGCTTCCTCCGGGCCAATTTTCGAGCTTGGCTAAAGCTCCAATGATTACGATTGCAGCTCCAAAACTGTAAAAGAATTGAAAAAAACGCTTGCCCTGATCGCGTGACAAGAATTTTTCTACTATATTTTTATATCTTCTTCTGATACCCATTTTTGTAAGTTTTACGTTTTAAGTTATACGTTTATGTTTTTGGTTTTATTTTTTTGAGAATCCGACGTAGGTGCGAACACAGCGGAATCCAATGTATGAGCGTTGTTCGTTCTGAAATTCAAATGTTCTCATATCAGAGCGTATGTCATGAGCAACATCTTTCCAGGAGCCGCCTCTGACTACTTTTTTCTTCATCACATAGCGATCTTCTTTGGCAGCGTTGTAACGGTATTCGGGGTTGATGTCGTTCATAATTTCCGGGCCTGATTCCAGGAAACTGGTTGATGTCCATTCCGCCACATTTCCGGCCATATCGTAAAGTCCGAATTCATTGGGAGAAAATGATGCAACACGGGAAGTGATCAAATGTCCGTCTTTCGGATAGTTTCCTCTGTCGGGTTTAAAGTTGCCCAGGAAACAGCCTTTGCTGCTTTCCACTCCTGATTGTGACCATGGATATTTGTTTTCGCTTTTTCCAGCACGGGCGGCATATTCGAATTCAGCTTCTGTCGGTAAACGGTAAGACTCGATTACACGACCGTCTTTTAGTTTGACGGATTTGAGAAGGTAATCGGTGCGCCATACACAAAATGCAGTAGCTTGTTCCCATGAAACTCCTACGACCGGATAGTCATTGTAACCCGGATGGTTGAAGTACAGGCGCATGTAAGGTTCGTTGTATGAGTTGTTGAAATCATTTACCCAACAAGTTTCATCCGGATAAATATTTACAATTCTGGTATGTAGAAAATCAAATAAAGTACCCAGTGGACGGGTAATTGTTTCATTAATGATTTGACCTTCGTCATTGATATATGCCGTATCTTTTGAAATCATGACAACTTCATTGGGATCGATTTTAATATCGGTATTCTTGATCCGGTCTTGCGGATTCAAGCGATTTCTTCGGAGAGCTGCGGCTGTAAAATCATACCATTGATAACGGAAAGTCATTTGTTTGTCGTCCAATTTCTTTTCTCCGGTAATCGGATGGGTGTAATATACACTGTTGATGGCGTTTAGCTCGTCTTCATTGGCTCTTCTTTCAGTAGGGATCGGTCGGTTCCAATTCAAAATAGGAGCGGGGAGAGGGTCTCCGTTTTTATCCTCTTCAATTTTAAACAGATCGTCGCCGCCATATGCAGGATCATATAAGCGTTCGCGGACAATAGAATCCCTTACCCAATAGACAAACTGACGGTATTCTGCGTTGGTTATTTCTGTTTCGTCCATCCAGAATGATTCGATGGAAACGCCTTTAGGATCCTGGTGAGTTCCCCACAAAGAATCTTTGTCGGATGGTCCCATGTTGTATGCCCCTCTTTTGATGAGAACCATACCATAGGGAGAGGGCTCGTTCCATACCGGGGCGCTCATTCCTGTGAGTTCCCCTCCTCCTCCGGAGCTTTTGTTAGGGCTGCCGCATGCGGCGCATATCGCTATAATTACAATAAAAAATATTGCTTTTTTCATATATGTTATAATATTCGAACACTCTTATGTTTGTTTTTGTTTCGTTTCCCTTTTGAAAGATCGACGGAATATTTCAAAAATATTTCATGGCTTCCGGTACTTGCTTTGCTGACAATAGAAATAGGAAAATCGTAAGCATATCCGGCCTGGATTTTCCCGAATTTTGCACCGATGGTAACAATACCCGCATCACCCATACGCCAGCCTAAACCGCCCATAAACATTTTGTTGTACCACAGTTTCAAGTTAACATCCACCTGAGTTGCCAATACAATGGATTTGACAAACACTGATGGTTGTAATTGTAACAACGGATTATTTAATTGTATATTGTATCCTCCCATCAAATAATATGTGCGAGATACATACATGTAAGCAGATTCTTCTAATGCAATTTCGGGTTCCGTAAGGTGAGAAGAAGACAGTCCAACGTACCATTTATCATGATTATAGGCAATTCCTGCTGCAAGATCAAATGTTTTGCCGCTGACGGTTGCGGTTGGGATGCCTTCATCTTCCTGAACATGATAATCGCTGGTCGGGATATAAATTTTGGAACCATCGAAAGATTCGCTGATCAATCCGGCCTGTAGCCCGACACTTAAAACGCCTCCGAAAAGTTTTGTCTTATATGCGTATTGAGCTGCAACAATATTATGTTGAAATAAACCGATCGATTCGGAAAAAAACACGGCCCCGACTCCATGTGTACGATTTAAAAATTGCATCGGCATATCTCCGGAAATAAAAATTGACTTGGGAGCGCCTGGAAAACTTAGCCATTGAGAGCGATGAAGAGCTGTTGCGTCCAAATTCCCGGATTGTCCGGCTTCTGCCGGGTTGTAATAATTTTTCACCGCCCAATAATTACTGAACTGGGCATCATATTGAGCCTTCAATAATGAAAAGGAAAGTGAAATAAAAAGGACAAAAAGGATGAACTTCTTCATTGATCTTAATTGACAACCGTCTATTTTTTCATTAACGTAAATGATGCTGAATAATTGTGTTAGTTTTGAAATATTTGCTTTAAACAATTTGATGGTACCTCGACCGATATTCTTTAGGAGTTATTTCCATTTCCGCACGAAATGCTTTTGAAAAATGAAAAGGGTCATAATAACCTAAACGAAAGGCGATTTCTTTTATTTTTAAATCCGAAAACTGGAGATAAGAGCATGCCCGCTGTATTTTCAATTGATTATAGTATTCCATTGGACTATAAGAAGTTTTTTCTACAAATAGACTGCCGAAATGAGAAGTTGAATAACCGGCATATTGAGAGATTTCTTCTAATCCTATTTTATTTTCAAGATTTTCTTTCATGAACAAAATACTTTTTTGAATGACATCCAGTTCTTTTACATTTTTGATTTCCCGATATTGATTGATATATTTCAAAGACGCTAAAAAATGCATCAGACAAAAACTGGTATATTCCAGATTTTCAGGACTATAACCCATTTCCAGATTTTGAAAAATTTCTTCAAATAAAAGGAAACGATCGTTGTATCTACTTTTATCAGACTCTTCAATGTCTATTAATCTTCCGATAATGGATGAAAACATAGAACTATTTTCACCGCAAAAATGAAGCCAAAAAATACTCCATGGTTTTGAATTGTCAGAACCATATGCGTGAGCCTCATTCGGAGGGAGAATAAATGCTTGATTTTTATTTAAATGATAAACCTGATTTCCATGTTTTATCCATCCCTTGCCTTCTTCACAATAGATGAAAATATATTCGTTGGAGCCTTGAGGTCTTTCTCTGAAGTGATACTTTGCTTTGGGATAATAACCGATATGGGTTGTATATAATTGTTTAGTAATCGGATTTTTGGATTGATAATTCCGAATATTGTAAGGGGTTACTATCGCCTTTTCTCCTTTAAATCCTTCTGCAATTTTTTCAATATTCATCGATATATATTTTATACATGAATATCCTGTTTTTTTACATGCTGTTTATTTAAAGCATCGAAAAATGTCTTTGATCGGGCAAAAATAGTGTTTTTTTACATGGATTTCAATAATAAGTGCATTTTTATTCATAAAAGCAGCAATAAATTTGCACCTTCAAAATATAAAATACATGAAAAGCACACACAGCTCATCTTATCTGCTTCTTATATCTTTGGTTTCCGCTATGGGCGGATTGTTGTTTGGTTACGACTGGGTCGTTATCGGAGGAGCAAAACCCTTTTACGAAGTATTTTTCGGAATAGAAAATTCACCGGCCATGCAAGGTTGGGTGATGGGAAGCGCCATTTTGGGTTGTTTGCTCGGGGTAACGGTTTCGGGAAGTTTGTCTGATCGTTATGGTCGTAAACCCTTGATGATTGTGGCCTCTCTTATTTTTATTCTGGCTGCTGTCGGGACAGGAATTGTAAATACGATCGGATGGTTTATTTTCTTCCGGGTATTTGGGGGCATAGGTATCGGTATTGCGTCTAATCTTTCTCCTATGTATATAGCAGAAGTATCTCCTTCCAATGTGCGTGGTAAGTTCGTTTCCATCAATCAATTAACAATTGTGATCGGAATACTTGCCGCTCAGATTGTTAACTGGCTGATTGCAGAGCCTATCGCTCCGGGAGAAGATATATTAGCATCCTGGAATGGACAAATGGGTTGGCGTTGGATGTTCTGGGCCGGAGGAGTTCCCGCCATATTCTTCTTTTTAATGATATTTATTGTTCCCGAAAGTCCCCGTTGGTTGGCTTCACAGGCAAAGTATGAAAAGGCGACTGCTATTTTAACCCGGATTGTCGGAAAAGATTATGCCAAACGTGAAATAGATGATATTAAAGCGACCGCGAAAGAAATAACCCAAAAAATCAATTATAAATTATTATTCCAAGGCAAAATGCCTAAAATATTGTTGATTGGAATTGTCATTGCCGTATTTCAACAGTGGTGTGGAATCAATGTCATTTTCAATTATGCACAGGAAATATTTACAGCTGCCGGATATGGAGTTTCTGATATACTTTTCAATATTGTAATTACCGGAGTGACTAATTTGCTTTTCACTTTTGTCGGCATGTACACTGTTGATAAATTGGGTAGAAGGGCATTGCTGTTGTTTGGCGCTGCCGGATTGGCTTGTATTTACGCTATTCTTGGAGCCTGTTATTATTTCCAGATTACCGGAATGTTTGTATTAATCATGGTGGTTGCAGCAATTGCCTGTTATGCAATGACATTAGCTCCCATTGCCTGGGTGGTTATCTCTGAAATATTCCCAACCAGAGTAAGAGGAATGGCTATGGCTGTTGCAACTTTCTCTTTGTGGACTGCTTGTTTTATTTTAACTTATAGTTTCCCATTGTTAAACAAAGGCTTAGGTTCTTACGGAACATTTTGGGTATATGGGATTATCTGCGTTTTAGGTTTCATTTTTATCAAAGTAAAACTGCCTGAGACTAAAGGGAAATCGTTGGAAGAAATCGAAAAAACAATATGCCAATAAATTGAATATGCCAATATGCCAATGAAAACAACAATGAATTGGCACATTGGCATATCACCACATTGGCACATTAATAAATTTATGGAAAAAATAACATCCTATTTAATTCAGCCCACAGTGACCGAAAAAGGAGTGGTGCGTGCCTGGGAAGAAACAATTATGCTTCCCACTTATCCTATCGGAGAAGAAGAAAAAAATCCGATCTTCTTGGAAAAACGTGTTTATCAAGGAAGTAGTGGAGTAGTTTATCCCTATCCTGTAGTGGAAAAAATATCAGATGAAAAAATAGATAAACCCTATAGAGCCTTTTTTCTGGAAAATGAATATCTGAAAATTATGATATTGCCGGAATTGGGCGGAAGGGTTCATATGGCTTACGATAAAGTCAAAAAACGTCATTTTGTTTACTATAATCAAGTGGTTAAACCTGCATTGGTAGGTTTGACCGGCCCTTGGATTTCAGGAGGAATAGAATTTAACTGGCCCCAGCATCATCGTCCAAGCACTTTTCTTCCGACAGATTGTATGATTGAAGAGAATGCTGATGGAAGTATCACTGTTTGGTGTAATGAAGTAGAACGAATGTTTCGTACCAAAGGAATGCAAGGATTTACTTTGCCTCCTGATAAAGCTTATCTGGAAATTAAAGTAAAAATATATAATCGTACACCATTTCCTCAAACATTTTTGTGGTGGGCCAATCCGGCGGTAGTGGTGCATGATGATTATCATTCCGTATTTCCACCGGATGTTCATGCGGTATTTGATCATGGTAAACGTGATGTTTCCAACTTTCCGATAGCTACCGGAACTTATTACAAGCAAGATTATTCGGCAGGTGTGGATATTTCCAGATATAAAAATATTCCGGTGCCGACCTCTTATATGGCGATTCAATCCAAATTTGATTTTGTAGGCGGATATGAAGAAAATGTCAAAGGAGGATTATTACATGTCGCCGATCATCATGTCTCACCAGGTAAAAAACAATGGACCTGGGGTAATGGTGATTTTGGCATTGCCTGGGATCGTAATTTAACTGATGAAGATGGTCCCTATATTGAATTGATGACCGGAGTTCACACAGATAATCAACCGGATTTTACATGGTTACAGCCATATGAAGAAAAATCCTGGGTGCAATATTTCATGCCTTATTCCGAAGTAGGATATGTAAAAAATGCAACCAAAGATGCAATTGCCAATATCCATGTTGAAGGAGAAAATACGACCCTTATTCTCTATACTACATCTGTTTATAAGAATCTAAAAATAATATTAAAGAATATAGAAGGTGAAATTTTCCTGGATCAACAAATTTCAACTTCTCCGGCCGAACCATTCAAAACACTGGTCAAAACAGGAAATATCCTTCCTGAAAATCTGATTTTCGAATTATATAGTGAAGATGGATTATTGATGCTTGATTATCAGGCTGATAAACCAGA
>JAVBLQ010000071.1:0-41118 GCA_031553435.1 Bacteroidales bacterium
CCACAATTGATAATCAAGCAGTTAAGAGGAAATTCTTAGCTGCTTTTTCTTTTGGGTGGCAACAAAGTGAATAACAAAATGCCTATATATACAAGTCTATCTCCACTTTTTAAGATGTTCTATTTGGTAAGCCTTCGGTAAACCCCGTCTCTGATTTTCCGGCTAGCCGTCGTACCTTTGCATAAACCAACAGTTAGTTTTATGCAATTAGATCGCAATCATTTTGAGGAAGATTTACTCCCGCTTCCAGGAGTCCGGTTTAACCGTCAAGGATTTCTGTGCCAATGAAGGGCTTGCCCCCAGTAAGTTTTATTACTGGCAGCAGCGTATCCGCCCATCCAGCCACCCGCTGGTACGAAACGGTTTCCTTCCACTTTCCATCGACGAGCCTGCCAACGACAATCCTTCCGCGTTCCCGGTATGGAGAACCAACTGGAGATTACCTATCCGAGTGGCATCACCCTGCGCTTCAGAGGGTGCATCAGTGCAAAAGAGATCCTTTCCCTGCTAAACTCTAGATGACATGCTACAGCTGACTCCCTCAATGAACTACTACCTGTATCCCTATCCGGCTGACATGCGGCGGGGCTTCTACTCTCTGAGCGGATTGATACACGACGTGATGGGTAAAGATATCCGCAATGGTGACGTCTTCATTTTTATCAACCGCTACTGCTCCGGTATGAAAATCCTTCACATGGAGTACGGTCAATTTGTGATTTATCAGATTATACTTCCGGAGGGAAGCTTCCGGCTGCCCGATATCGACGAAAATACGGGTGCCCTGCACACCAGTTGGCAGAACCTGATAGGTATGCTACAGAACGTGGACAAAAATATGATTCTTAAGCGGAAGAAGTGGTGAGATAGTTATTGAAATACTTAAACAAACCACTGATTCTGTGTATCTTTGTGGTATCAAACGAGCAAAGATGACAGAGGATTAGAGCCTATTTATACAGCAAATACTGGAAGAGCGCGACAGGCTCTACCAAGAAAATGCCAACCTCAAAAGCGAACTGACCAACCTGCGTCAGCAAGATGAAAACACCTCTATCCTCCACTCGGTCAACCTCCAAATCCAATCGGATTATTACGAGCAATGCGCCCGTGAAGCCACTTCCGCCTTATCCGAGAAAGAAGCCATCATAGAGCAGCAAGAAGACCAACTTCGTTCCCAAGAGAACATACTTCGCTCCCAAAACAAAACCATCGGAGATCAGAGGGAGCAGATTCTTTACCTGAAACATCAGGTGGACAAATTACGCCGCCAGATCTGGGGACAAAAGAGCGAGAAGCATATCCCGGAAGATCCCCAGCAACGTTGGTTGGACTTCGAAGGACTGGATCTACTCCCCGAAGAAAAGCAGTTGGCTTTGAGCATCACCGATGAGATAAAGGCTTACAAAGAGAGCCGCACCAAGGTACGCAAGGAGGCCAAACCGGCGCGTCGTCCGCTTCCGGAGAATCTGGAACGTGTTATCAATGCGATTACCCCTGAAGAAGTCATCGGCCATGAGGATGAATACGTGGAGGTGGAACCGGAAACCCGCGAGGTGCTAGTTTACAATCCGGGCACTTGTCACATACGCGTGGATGTACGTCGCAAGTTCATCCCCAAAGACAAAGCCAAGAAAGAAGAGTGCCCGTTTATTACCGCTCCTCTTGCTCCGCTTCCCTTGGCAAAGAGCTATGCCGATGCCACCCTGTTTGCCGAACTGATGATAGGCAAGTTTGCTTACCACCTTCCCTTTTACCGCCAGGCCAAGATGTTCCGTTCCCTAGGTATAGATCTTCCCGAGTCCACCATTACGGGATGGCGGGAAGGAGTAGCCGACCTTCTGCGCCCAACCTATTACAGGTTGTTGGAGCTAATCATGAGTTCCGATTACGTGCAGGCCGACGAGACCACCGTCCCCATCGTCAATAACGAGAAGAAGAAGACCGTCAAAGGGTACCTTTGGATGGCTCGCTCCGTCATGACCGGACACACGGCCTTCTATTACGACCACGGTTCACGCGCCCAAAAGGTGGCGCTGAAACTCTTCAAGGACTTCCAGGGCTTTATACAAAGCGACGGCTATGCCGTGTATGACAGTTTTGAGGCCAAGAAAGGAATCTGCCCCCATCGGTTGCTGGGCGCATGCCCGAAGAAAGTTCGATGAAGCCAAACTAGAAGATAAGACACGTTCCGAATATGCCCTGACGCAGATTGGTCTGCTGTACGATATAGAGCGGATGGCCGACGAGCAGCAGCTCTCTTACGAAGAACGAGCCAACCTGCGTGCACGTATGTCTTACCCGCTGATGCAGACCTTCGAGAAATGGATGCTGGCGGAGATGCCGAAAGTCATGCCCAAGAGCCGCATTGCAAAAGCGTTATGTTATACATATAATATTTATCATAAACTAACCCGCTACCACCTAGATGGCAGACTGAAGATAGACAACAACGGGGCGGAGAATCAAATCCGGGATATCACCCTAGGCAGAAAGAACTGGCTGTTCTGCGGAACAGACTCTTCGGCAGAGGATGCGGCGGTGATTTACTCCATGATGGTGTGCTGCAAGGCAGCGGACGTCGACTTTCGTCAGTGGCTGGTCTTCTTCCTGAATAATGTGCATCGGTATGATGATGACTTGAACATGGACCTAGCCGATCTGTTGCCACACAACTTTAAGAACTCCAACACGGAATCGGAGTGAATCTGAAAAGGCTCCGAAGAAGTTGTAGTGCACTTCTACTTGTTCGGAGCATTTTAAGAACCCTCCAAAAACAATCTCACTATTTTGAAAACGCATCCCGCACCCAAGGAGGAGACTACAAGGTCGGGATTTGGTTTTTTGGAGCCAACGGGGTTTACCGAAGGGTTACGATTGAGAATAAGATTAACACAGCCAAAACAAGATTTGGTTGTGGTGAAATTGATCGAGATGTTTATGAAACAGTTTTGAAAGAGTTTGAACCTCAAAGGAAGGATTTACAACAAAAATTAGAGGTTGCTCAAATAAATTTATCGAACTATTCCCCTTATGTAGATTATGCTGTCTCAATGTCTTGTAAATTAGGGGGTTTATGGAAAGAATGTGATATGGTAAAGAGAGAGAAATTGCAAAATTTAGTGTTTCCTGAAGGTGTTTTCTATGATAAGAAAATGGGGGCTTATCGAACCCCTCAACATAATACTTTCTTTCATGCAATTAGCACAGAATTAAGGAATTATAAAAAAGAAAAAAGGAACAAATCAGATAAAATTCCAATTTGTCCCTTTAAGTGCGGCTGAAGGGACTCGAACCCCCACGCCTCTCAGCACCAGATCCTAAGTCTGGCGTGGCTACCAATTACACCACAGCCGCTAAGCGAGTGCAAAGGTAATTTTTATTTTATATTTTGCAAAATATATTTTATATTTATTTGAAAATTTTTAAACGCTCACTCAAAGGTTTCATCTCTTTATTGCCCGGATCTTTAGTGGGAACTCCAAATGGCATTTGGGACTTAAGTTCCCAATTCGGATCAATATTCCAGGCTTCTGCAATGGCACTATTGATTAATGGATTGTAATGCTGCAAAGACGCTCCGAGTCCGGCATCTTCCAACATTGTCCAAACCGCTAATTGATGCATACCTGCCGTATGTTCCGACCAAATAGGAAAATTGTCTTTATAAGCTGGAAACGCATCTTGCAATCCTTTGACAACAGATTTATCTTCAAAGAAAAGAACTGTTCCATATCCCGCAGCAAAAGAATCATCTATTTTTGCTTCCGTAGCAGGGAAATCTTTTTCCGGAACAATTTTTTTCAAGGTTTCTTTAACTATATCCCATAGCTTTTTATGATTTTCTCCAAGTAAAAGAACCATTCTTGTTGACTGGGAATTGAAAGCCGATGGCACATTATTTAACGCATATCCTAAAATGTCTTCTATTTCTTTATCCGAAACAAGAGATTGATTCGTTATATTGTAATAAGTTCTGCGATTTTTGAGCGCTTCTTTAAAATTACGTGTTATTGCCATAATTACCTCCTTTAATTTTAATTTATATAATTAACATGCTAATTTAACAATTTACTATGAAATATGTTCACAATCTTGATTTTTAAAAATATATTGGAATAAAAACACTAACAAAACTTTGTATATATTATTTTTTTTTTACTTTTGCAAAGCAATTGAAAGAACAACACAGTTTTGCTGAAAACATACATTCTAAACAATAAATTTACAATTATGGACAAAAAAACGATCGCTTTACTCTCTTACATCACGCTTATCGGATGGCTTATTGCTTTTTTCAGTTACAAAAGCAGTGAAAAAAGTTCACTTCCCAGTTATCATTTAAGACAAGGATTCGGTTTATTCTTGACCGGATTTGCTTTAGGAATTGTAACATGGGTTCTATCCATCATAATAGCAATGATTTCTGTTTCTTTACTTTCAATTATGTCAATTGTCAACCTTGTTATTTCTTTGGGATTATTAGCATTAATGATCATTGGTGCAATTACAGCAAACAAAGGTGAAGAAAAACCTCTTCCTATTATCGGAAAAATGTTTGAAGGAAAATTCAATTTCATCCCATAATCAAACAGATATTTTGATTTCTAAAAAAACTCCCGATTGATTCAAATTTCAATCGGGAGTTTTTTCTTTTTATAAAATATATTCCTGCCAGTTTTTAATCTGTATATCATTTTCATTCATAGAACAAAATGCCTCAATGAATGCGCTTGCCAAGCGGGCATTTGTCAACAACGGAATGTTGTGATCAATCGCTGCCCTACGAATCTTATATCCATTGGTTAACTCGCGACGAGTGTGATTTTTAGGAATGTTGATAACCAGGTCAATTTTATGATTGGACATGATATCAAGCACATTATTGTGTCCATCTTCATCCGGCCAATCTACTGTTGTTGCTTTGATTCCATTCTCTTCCAGAAATTTCTGGCTCCCGGAGGTAGCATAAATAATATAGTTTTTTTCTCCTAACGAACGACAAGCATCCAGTAAATCCACTTTAGATTTTGCGGTTCCCGATGAAATCAAAACTCCTTTCTTCGGAGGATTATATCCTACAGCAATCATGGAAGAAAGTAAAGCTTCGTGAAAATCATCACCAATACAACCAACTTCTCCGGTTGAAGACATATCGACTCCCAAAATCGGATCCGCTTTGTGCAGACGGGTAAATGAGAATTGAGATGCTTTCACTCCAATCCAATCTATGTCGAAAGCAGAACCATCGGGTTTGCTGTATGAAGCATCCAGCATGATTCTCGTTGCCGTTTCTATAAAGTTGCGTTTCAGCACTTTGGAAACAAACGGGAAAGATCGTGATGCTCGTAAATTACATTCAATGACTTTTACTTCATTATTTTTTGCCAGATATTGAATATTGAATGGTCCGCTGATATTCAATTCTTTGGCGATCTTTTTACTGATGCGTTTGATTCTTCTGGCTGTTTCGAAATAAATTTTCTGAGCAGGGAAGACCAAAGTTGCATCTCCCGAGTGAACACCGGCAAATTCAACGTGCTCTGAAATAGCATATTCAACAATTTCACCATTGTGGGCAACCGCATCAAATTCTATTTCTTTGGCATTTTGTAAAAAGACGGAAACTACAACCGGATATTCTTTGGAAACATTGACAGCTGCTTTCAGGAATGTTTCCATTTCCTCATGAGAATAACAAACATTCATTGCTGCTCCGGAAAGTACATACGACGGACGAATCAACACCGGGAAACCTACCTTATCAACGAACTCATTGATTTCTTTCATACTAGTCAATTCCTGCCATTGGGGTTGGTCGATATCCAATTGATCCAACATGCTGGAGAATTTGTGACGATTTTCTGCTCTGTCAATGCTTACCGGAGAAGTTCCCAGAATCGGTACTTGCTGGCGGTGAAGTTTCATTGCCAGGTTGTTCGGAATTTGTCCTCCCACAGAAACAATAACACCTTTGGGAGTTTCCAGATCAATGATATCCAGTACACGTTCCATCGAAAGTTCATCGAAATACAAGCGGTCGCACATATCGTAATCAGTTGATACAGTTTCCGGATTGTAGTTGATCATGATGGCTTTATAACCCAGTTTCCGTGCTGTTTGTACGGCATTAACCGAACACCAGTCGAACTCTACGGAAGAACCGATGCGATAAGCTCCTGAACCCAGAACTACAACTGTTTTATCATTTTTATAATAAGAAATATCATTTTCAGTATCTCCGTAAGTCATATAGAGATAGTTTGTCAGATCCGGATCTTCTGAAGCAATCGTGTTGATTCGTTTGACAGCAGGAACGATATTACTCTTTTTCCTTAAAGAACGAACTTTCAGATTGGCTCTCTCCATATTTTCGTTTGGATCTTCTACAAAACGAGCGATTTGGAAATCTGAGAATCCAAGTCGTTTGGCTTCTTTCAAAACATCAGCAGGAATATCTTCTATTTTATTATAGGTTTTCAGTTTATTGGAAAAATCAACTATATTTTTCAATCCGTTGAGGAACCAATGATCGATTTTTGTCAGATCATGAATTTTTTCAATGCTATAACCTTTCTCTAAGGCTTTGGCAATGGCAAAGATACGCAAGTCAGTAGGATTAGCCAGTTCTTCATCCAGATTATCAAATTGCAAGTCTTTGTTTCCTACAAATCCATGCATGCCTTGTCCGATCATTCTTAAACCTTTTTGAATAATTTCTTCAAAAGATTTTCCGATGGACATGATTTCCCCGACTGATTTCATGCTTGAACCGATCTGACGGGAAACACCGGCAAATTTTGTTAAATCCCAACGGGGAATTTTCACAATCATATAATCAACCGAAGGAGCGACATAGGCAGAATTAGGAGTTCCCATCTCCCCTATCTGATCTAAGGAATAACCCAAAGCAAGTTTTGCAGCTACAAAAGCCAAAGGATAACCGCTTGCTTTAGAAGCCAATGCCGAAGAACGACTCAAACGTGCATTGATTTCAATTACCCGATAATCATTGGTATGCGCATTGAAAGCATATTGGATGTTACATTCACCCACAATTCCGATATGACGAATGATTTTTTTAGCAATATCTTCCAACATCGTGATTTGTTCTTTGGAAAGGGAGCAAATGGGAGCAACTACGATACTTTCACCCGTATGCACGCCCAGCGGATCCACATTTTCCATCGGAACTACGGTGAAGCAATGGTCGTTTTTATCACGGATTACTTCAAACTCAATTTCTTTCCATCCTTTAAGAGATTCTTCTACTAAAATCTGCTTGGAATAAGCGAAAGAGCTTTCGCAAAGTATCTTAAATTCGCTGAGATCTGCACAGATTCCACTTCCCAAACCGCCTAATGCATAGGCAGATCTGACCATCACCGGAAAACCTATCTTTTCAGCGGCGGCAATGGCATCTTCCATGCTTTCTACAGCCTGGCTGACAGGAGTTTTTGCATCAATTTCATTCAGTTTTTTTGTAAAAAGATCACGGTCTTCGGTACACATGATTGCCTCGACGGAAGTTCCCAACACACGAACTCCGTATTTATCGAGAGTTCCGGCCAGGTACATTTCTGTTCCGCAATTCAAAGCGGTTTGTCCTCCGAAAGCCAACAGAATACCATCAGGTTTTTCTTTTCTGATGATTTCTTCCACAAAATAAGGTGTAATCGGCAGGAAGTAAACACAATCGGCAATTCCTTCCGAAGTTTGGATTGTTGCAATATTCGGATTGATTAACACAGTGTTGATTCCTTCCTCTTTCAACGCTTTCAACGCTTGTGAGCCGGAATAATCAAATTCTCCCGCCTGACCGATTTTGAGCGCTCCGGAACCCAAAACCAATACTTTCCTGATCTCGTTCTTTACAGACATAATAAATTGAGTTGTATGTTTTTAAGTTATACGTTTTAAGTTTTAAGTTGTACATTATATGTTTTAAGTTTACAAAAAAAATGCGTTGGTTAAAAAGCCAACGCATCATATAACGAATAATTTTTTAAATCAGATAATAATGAATGAACCAGTCCGTAATCTTTTGTTAAAAAATGTGTGACTTGAACTATTATCATTATTGGGAATTTTTTAATTGGGGACAAAGGTAATATTTTTTGGTGAAATTTCAGTCTCAAAATTGAAATAAATTTGCATACTCATTTTGAGACTGAAATAGTAAGTAAAGAATTATTTTATTTTAATTTTAGATACTTGTTCTGTTTCCGAACTTTGTAACGTGATAAAATAAAATCCGGCATTCAATTTACCGGCATCAAACGAGATTCGATTCAATCCGGCTTTCGCTTCGCCATTATAAATATCCATAATCTTTTGACCTACATTATTATGCAAACTCAAACTTATATTTTCTGTTTTTTGCAGATTAAATTCAATGATCGCTACGTTTTTAATTGGATTGGGAATCACTGTTAATCCCCGGGTATCATTTTCCCGGAATTTAATATTCGTAGGTATCAAAAGCACCGTAAGCTCAGCTTCGGATTTCATATCTTCTATATTCCCTACATTATCTGTAGCTGTAACATAGAATTTATACATATTGCCTTGCTTCCCTTCAAATTCTCCGGATATATCCTTTGTATTATACAACCAATGAATATAATCTTTATCATTTTCAGAAACATACATATTATAATTTGCAATTCCTGAGCCGGAATCGGTTCCACCCCAAGACAATATGATAACAGAATCTTTCATTATTTCATAAGAAGGATTAATGCTACTTACCGGTTTTTCCAAATCAAGCGTATTGATATATACATTTGTAGCGAGAGGTTCATTCAGATCAAATATAATATGTGCTTGATTTTCAATGGTATTTCCATGCATCAACTCTGATAGAAGTCCTATCGAATAAGTTACGTTTCCTTCTCCTACCGGCGGGTTGATGTTAGGATAAAGAATGCCTAAATTCGGATTTTCCGTCAAATCCATTGTTACAGGATCCAACGCTATCAGATGCCAGTTGATAATTCCTTTTATTTTATCAAATATAGCAGAAACACGGACTATGATATTTTCACCTTTGCTTCGCATATCCACATCAGTACTGAATATATTTTCTCCGGAAGGAGCTTCTATCGTAATGTCGCGGAAAGTAAACGTTCCAAAACTGAATTGTTCGGGATTAAATTTTGTTAAATCCAATGTATCAGTTAAGAAAATTTCCTGAGCCGGAGCTGTTGCTTTTTCCGGATCATTTTCGAAATAGATAGCATAATTCAGATAATCACGTTTATTAATGTGGTTTTGATCAGCATAACCGGCTGGACCAAGTATTTCATTCGGATCAGAAGATCGGAATTGAGATACAGAATGGTTACTTTCACCACATTCCAGCAAAAAGCCCATACATTCAGAACAATCCACCATAGCAAGGCAAGAATTTGCTTCTCCTATATAAAGCGGATTTATTTTATATTTTTTTCCATGACAATCTTTACAATCATCTGTTCCTGTTGCACTTCCTGTTCCTCTCAATGATACTTTTTTCAAAGATGAGCTACAACTTTGTACCAAATCAAAAACTTTAAATGCAAAGTTAAAATATCTTTTACGATCAATATTTGTCGGATCTTTACTATTCGGCATACCTATCGCATCTAATAACATGGTTGCTATCCCTGCATTATAACATTGCATATTGATATTCATGTTATCCTCGAAGATATATCCGGAAATATGGTCTGTATTTTCCTTCTGATCAACAAGATTAGTCCCAAAATAGTGTTCGTTCAATATTTGCTTTGGCTGGCAGATAAAATCAATTCTATCTTCGATTGTCGGTTTGAACTTGAAAGATATTGAACCGGTTTCATTGGCAAGAACATGGGGAATCAAAACTGATAATACTCTGACATCCTGATCATAGACTTTTCCATTAATTTCTCTGACATTAAAGAAATTATCTGTATTTTCCAATTTTTCTCCGGTTACGGGATCAATCAAATCAAACAATAAGTCTACTTCCAAATTTGTCGGCATAAATATATTGATGGGAAGACCGAAAATGTCAAGATTTCCATTGTTGCCATAATGAATGGTCATTGTTTGCCATCGACCAATAACAAAACGGTCAAATCCTTCAAATTTAACCCAGGTATCCGGCTGTCTGGCTTCTTCGATCTCAAACCCGTTTGTGAATGTGTAAGTTTTTCCTTTGGAAATAATTACAACATCATAAAACCCAATAGTTTTATCTTTTAAATCAAAGGTTGTACAAACAATTCCCGGCTCCTTTTTATACATAGAATATGTATCTATGGTTTCCCCTCCTTTCACAAGTTTAACAATAACATTCTCATCTAAACCACCTCCAAGCACATCGAAAGAAGCAAGACCTCCATTTCCACCTTTATTATTTGTGATTTTTTTGACTCCTTCAATTTCAATATAATGTTTGATACTATCAGTGAGTTCATTGTTATGAGCAATGAGTTTTACAAGATAAGCTCCTGGCTCAGTATAAGCATGTTCCGGATGCACTTGTGTAGTTGTATTTCCATCCCCAAAATCCCATTCATACCTATCTGCATATTTTGTTGTATTAGTAAATGTTACTTCCGACAAACCTGTGATAGTTGTAAATCCAGCCTCTACCGGACGATAAAAATGTTCAGTCATCACAGGACTCCATTGTCCAACTACATCTTTAAATCGGAAACTAACAGTATTGGTTGCTTTACCCCCAAGTGTACAGTCCAAATTATCCAGTAAAATGAAACTCTTTACTTCGTTAATTGTTCCCGAAAATTTTTTATCGTATTGATCATTGATCCAATATTCGTAAGCTACAAGCTTATTATCTATCAATTGAGGCAATTTATTGAAATATTGTGAAACTGTGCTGCTCCATTTTCCATTTGCATCTTTGAAGCGTATATTGATATGATGCAACCCATTGGAAAGCGAATCCAAATCAAGGCTTTGTGCAAATACAAACTGGGAAGAAGGATTAATTTTTTGTTCTTTCCGTTCCTTTTGATTATCCAACCAATATTCATATGCGATGATATTGTTGCTTAAAGGCAACTTCGTCTTATAAAAATAAGACGATATGACAGGCGACCATTTTCCGGCATTATCCCGGAACCTTGCATTGAATGTATGTATTCCCTGTGTCAGATTTTCACAGGAAACAGTTGTTTGCCACAAAAACATTTTTGATGGAGTGATTATTTCAGATTTTCTATTTGAATAATCATCATCCGTCCAATATTCATATTTTGTTATATTATACTGTTGTGCAGATAATCCTCCAATGACAAACAACATGCAGATTAGTATATAAATCTGTTTCATTATTATTTATTTTTAGAGTTATTATCTATCTTGTGCGGAAACTTTGATTTCTATTTTCAAATTTCCGGCAGCATCTGTCTGGGCAGATATAATTGATTTATCAATATGTGGATTGAGCGGAATAGCTCCTCTTTTATAAGGAGTACTTCCTCCAAAAATGCCGATGTCTGTTCCATCGGTTCCAGCATTTTTACAAGGACTTGTTAGTTTTATATCTAAATTTTTGGGCAGGTTTAAAAGATTCTCTTCAAATGTATTACCCGGGTCTTGATTCATTAAATTATTAATGCCGGTATTGGTTCCTACCGGAAAAGTAAAATTACTTTTGAAAGCATTATTATTAAATGCACAATTTACGTGTCCATGGTCGGTATTAACAGCTTCATTTGCAATATAATTATTTTCTATAATGCATGTATTTAAAGATCGAAGGCCATGATCCGGCATTACATTATTGTATATATAAGAATTGTTCAGACTTGAAACAGGATAAATTGTACCACTCCACCCCATGAAACGACCCAATAATAAGTTATTGTTTATCCAACAATTGGAAGCTGATACTCCGGATATTCCAGTTCCAAAATTTTCCTGAATAAAGATATTTTTTATTTTATTGGGATTTTGAACTGTTGATTCTATTCCCAATATAATTTGATAAAAGATATTTCTGGAGATAGTAATATTCTCGATCTCCTGAAAAACATTATTTGCTTCATCCCGATGACCGAAAGTGATATCGTTGACAACACATCCCATCAGGAGACTCCCATTCGATCCGTTTGTGAAATTGATGTTGGCCGGATCGGTTCCTTTTCTCAATTCTGTCCTTTTCAAACCTCCAATCGAATCGGTATCACATCCGGCTCCGATCAAAGCTAATTTTTTATCGATAATGATATCGTTTTGAACTTCAATCAATGCTCCCGGTAAATAAATGGTATCACCCGCAACCGCTTTTTGAATAGCTTCCTCAAGAGAAGAGTAGAACTCTGTTTTCACTCCATTCTGCACATTAAACTTTTGTTGTGCAAACATCACATTAATTGTACACAGTACAAATACAGAGAAAAAAATAGTCTTTTTCATAATGAGTAATTATTTAGAATTGAATATAAACAAATTATGAAATCTTCCCCAGGGTATATTGAAGTAACAAACATAGATTTTTTCATATAAAATATATAATTTTTTATGCAAAATTAAGTTAAAGTTTAACCTGGAATATATATATTTAAATATGCTAAATTCTGAACTTTTTGATACTTCCTATTGTTTTTAAGAATGAAATCATAAAATTTTGCTAGATGAAACTCTTAAAAATATCTCACATCACCCTTTTACTCATTTTTCCTGCCTTACTGCATGCACAGCAAACAGTAAAGGCATCCGGATACACGATTCCGGTTTACAATTTTCAGCAATTCGAACCGTTCTTGCATCCAACATCAAAAGACACTACTTATGTAATTAATTTCTGGGCGACTTATTGTGCTCCTTGTATCAAAGAATTGCCTTTTTTTGAACAAGCAGGAAAAGATTATGCTTCAAAAAAAGTGAAAGTGATATTGGTCAGCCTCGATTTTAAGGCGCAAATAGAATCCCGGGTGATTCCGTTTTTGCAACGAGGAAAGATAACATCCAAGGTGCTTGTGTTGAGTGACCCCAACGCAAATGCATGGATTGATAAAGTTGATCCTTCCTGGAGCGGAGCTCTTCCGGCAACAATAATCATTAAAGGTAACAAACGTGAATTTTACGAAAAATCATTTACTCAAAACGAGCTTAATCAATTAATAACTAAATTTTTACAATGATGAAAAGGATTGTTTTTTTAATAAGTTTTATTTGTGTTGTTGTATTGAATACTTCCGCCCAAGGATATAAAGTCGGCGATGTAGCCTCTGATTTCAAATTGAAAAATGTGGATGGAAAAATGGTTTCGCTATCCGATTACTCTAAAGCCAAAGGTTTTATCATTATTTTTACGTGCAACCATTGTCCGTATGCAAAAGCATATGAAGATAGAATCATTCAGTTGGACAAAAAATATAAGGCTTTAGGTTATCCGGTCATTGCCATTAATCCGAATGATCCGGCTGTTCAACCCGATGATAGTTACGCAAAAATGCAGGAAAGAGCCAAAGAAAAGGGGTTCACATTTCCTTACTTATTTGATGACGGACAAAAAGTTTTTCCGGCCTATGGAGCTACCCGTACACCTCACGTATTTGTTCTACAAAAAACGGATAAAGGAAATGTGGTTCGCTATATCGGAGCAATCGATGATAATTACGAAGATGCTTCGGCCGTAAAAACTCCTTATGTGCAAAATGCGGTAAATGCTTTGTTATCGGGGGAAACCGTTAGTCCTGATTATACAAAAGCCATCGGTTGCAGCATTAAAACTGCTAGTAAGTAGATTTTACTCCGATCATCATCACATCCACCAGATTACCTTGTTGTTCAAGGTCTTTTGCAAAATTTTTCATATCACTTGGAGTTATGTTGTCTAAAAGTTTCAAATAGTCTGTATTAGCATCATAGCCCAAGTGGTAATAATTCATAATTGTATTCTTCCAATAATTATTATCCAGGATGTCTTTGGCATATTTTTTCCGCATCAAATCTTTTATGGAATTGAAGTCTTCAGTTTTGGGGCCTGTTTCCATGAAACTATTCATTTCCTGTTTGATGAATCCTGAAAACAAATCTTTTTGGAAAGAATCTATTTCGAAAGCTATGTGCAAAGTAGCTTGTCCCACAGGATAATCGGCAATATTACTGATTACATTGAGCTCTTGATTTTCGCCTGATTTATCTTTGAGTTTCTCCGTCAATTGTTTTTTCAATATCTGTCGAAGAAAATCCATCTTGATCCGGTTCAATAATGTAGGTTCAAAAGTGCCGGAGTAAATATTAGTCACATAAGTTTGCGGATTTTCCATTGGTTTCTCAAAATAATTTTTGATTACTCCTTTATTATACATCATATTTACCGGAAAAAATGATTCTTTCCTGTTGGTCGATGGCAAACTGGCAAGATATTGAGTGATAAAAGGTTTTACAATATTCGCATCTATATTTCCGACGAAAACAAAAGTAAAATTGCCGGCATCCGAATAGCGGTCTTTTCGCCAGGACATAATCGTATCATAATTCAACTGTGGAATTTCATTTGCTTTTATCTGAGCATTTCTTGTCAAATCTGCGTATAAAGACTTAATGATTGTATCAACCATTGTTGTAGTAGGTTGTGTTTCCAGTTTTTCAAGATCGGAACGATTTTTAATCAAATATGACAGAAATGTTTTTTTATCTTCCCTCGGACTTGTAAAATTTAAATATATTAATTCCAGCATTGTCTCGAACTCTTTCATGACAGATCTTCCTGTTAGTCCTTCAGTCGTTACATTGATAGTCGGAGATACGAAAACTGATTTTCCTCCAAGTATTTTATTCAAATCGGCCTTGCTGAATTTACTCAATCCTCCCAATGTGGATATTTCAGGATATAATTTAATATTGGCAGGGTTTGTCTCGGGAAAAAGAGATGTTCCTCCGGCGCTGATTGCTCCCATCAATATCTCATTGTCTTTGAACTTGGTTTGTTTAATAATCACTTTTACGCCATTAGACAAAACAAAATTGGTTGTACCAAAACGGCTGTCTTTTGTCTCCGATTTGATGGTTCCGGCCTTGGGTAAAGTGGTCATCAAAGGTTCGTCACCTGTTAGATTGGAAATTTCTTCAATAATTTCTTCTTTTATAATTTCTTTCTTAACCGGCTCTTTTTCAAGAATTTTAACTGGGGGTGTTGTTTCATTTTTTTTAATTGGTTCCTGTTCAACTTTCTTAACAGGTTGTTGTTCAACAACTTCTTTTTTAATAATAGTTTCTTTCAATTGTAAATTCTCAAAATAGTATTCATTAAACCAATTGGAAAGCTCTGTTTTTGAAGGAGTAACAACATCTTTTCCATCCGGTATCAATAAAGAAATTGCAATATTTTTATCTCCGATGAGTTGAGCAAAAAAACGATTGACCAAGGCCAGATTAATCCTGGAATCAATATTTTTGATGGCATCATATTCATACTCTATTCCGGTCATATAACCCTCTAGCGTAAAGTGATTTGCACAAGTTATAGCATAGGTTTTATTTTCTTCATTTGCTCTTTCTTTAAATGCCATTTCGTACATCAAAAGAATATTTTTCCTGGCTTTTTCAAATTCCGCCTCGGTAAATCCTTCCTTTTTTGCTCTCAATGTCTCTTCCAGAATTATTTTGAGAGATTTATTTATTTCATTTTCCTTTACAGTTGCTGTAAGTGTCCAGGCATCTGTATTTTTTGCAACCAAAAAGTCTCCATCATAGCCTTTGGCGCTTGTAAAAGGGATATCAGATTTTTGTCCCAATTCAGAAAAACGAGCATAAAATATATTTGAAACAATCATTTTAATGTAATCTGTTATCAAAGTTTGCATCGAAGCATATTGGCCTCCCGATTGGGAATCATGTTTAAAATATACTGAAATCTGTGTTTGAGGTATTTCTTTGTCTTTCACAATTCCTATCAAAGGTTCATTGTTGTCCGGGATAGAAAAATATTTCTTTTCGACAGAATTGGTTTGTTTCGGAATATTGGAAAAAATATTTTTTATTTTCTTTTCCACCAAAGCCACGTTAATGTCTCCTACAATGATAATAGACTGATTTTCTGGAGCATTCCATTTTTTATAAAAATTCAGAAGATTTTGAGAGTTAAAATTTTTGACTGTTTCTATTTTCCCATAGGGCATACATTTTGCATATGGAGTTTCAGGCATAATTTGAGGCAATAATTTTTCCACCTGGGTAAACGGATTATTTTTACCCGTTTTTATTTCCTCATAAACCAGATTACGTGTTTTTTCAATGGATCCGGAAGAAAAAGATGTCGGTGCAACCCATTCTCGCAAAATCAACAGACAACTATCTATCACTCCTTCTTTTACCACAGACACATCAGAAATACAATACAAAGCATCGTCATAATCGGTGAAGGTCGTTAAATGTTCTTTATATTTTGCAAGTGTAATTTTAAAGTATTGCTCGATAAAATGTAGCATTCCCAATTGACTGCTCTCTTCCGAAACAAAACCGTTTTTTTGAGTAAGATAAAACTCTGCATGTTGTTCCGGTATCTTATTGTTCCGGATATAATAAGTAAGTCCATTATCTAATTTTCCGCACCGCACTTTCGGATCTAAAGGTAATAGAAATGAATTCGGGTCTGAAAAGTTTGTTTTTTGAGCATTTATATAAAAAAAGGGAATTTGCAACAGGATTAAGGCAAAAAATGCCAATAATTGTTTTTTCATGTTTCATGAAGTTAATTATGCCGGGCAAATTTATTAAAAAATAATTATCTTTCTTATCTTTGCGGCGATTTTGTATTAACATACACCAACAGTATATGAGAAAGTATCAATTGGCCAACAACATACTTGGGTGGATGACCTTTGTTATCGCTTCGGTAGTTTATTTAATAACCATAGAACCAACGGCAAGTTTTTGGGACTGTGGAGAGTTTATTTCCTCAGCCTATAAGCTTGAAGTAGGGCATCCTCCCGGCGCTCCATTTTTTATGTTGACTGCCAATCTTTTCACTCAGTTAGTCTCCGACCCTGCCTTGGTTGCTAAGATGGTAAACTCCATGTCAGCCTTATTCAGCGGATTAACTATTTTATTTTTATTTTGGACAATTACCCATCTGGCTAGAAAAATAGTTTGCACAAACGAAAAAGAAGAAATGACCTTAGGTCAGATGATCACTATTTTAGGTAGTGGTTTGGTCGGTGCATTAGCTTATGCTTTCTCCGATACATTCTGGTTCTCGGCTGTCGAAGGAGAGGTTTATGCTTATTCATCACTCTTTACAGCCGTTGTATTCTGGTTAATTCTTAAATGGGAATCGGTTGCAGACAAACCGCATGCTGACAAATGGATCATCTTAATTGCTTATCTAATGGGACTATCCATTGGAGTCCACTTGCTGAATTTACTTTGTATTCCTGCCATTGTCTTGGTTTATTACTTTAAAAAATATGAAAATCCGAATTTAAGAGGGACTCTGATTGCTTTAGGCATATCATTCGTTATTGTCGGATTGATTTTATACGGATTCGTCAGGGGACTTGTGGAAGTTGCCGGATGGTTTGAACTTTTGTTTGTAAACGAACTCGGTTTCTCTTACAATAGCGGAGTTATATTCTACATTGTCCTTATCCTTGCTATTCTAGGGTGGAGTATTTGGGAAACCATGCAGGAAAAACCTAACGAAACACGGATGAAGATATCTTTCATTCTGGCTTTTACTTTATTAGGAATTCCATTTATCGGAGACGGATATATATTAGGTGCAATCATCATCATTGCCTTAACAGCACTCTTATTCATCAAGAAAAATATCAAAGCTTCGGTTTTGAATGCCAGCTTGATAGGTATGCTCGTGCTGATGATCGGTTATTCTTCCTATGCATTGATCGTAATCCGCTCTGCTGCTAATACTCCGATGGATCAGAATTCTCCGGAAGACATATTTACCCTGGCAAGTTACTTAGGCCGTGAACAATATGGAGACACTCCCCTATTCTATGGTGAAACTTATGCTTCGGAAGTAAAAAGAAAATTGGAGGGAGATATGTTGACTCCCGAAACAAAAGATTATGGCCCCATTTGGTCACGCATCATCAAAAAAGATCCTTCGGAAAAAGATCGCTATTATGTATCCAGTAAAAAGACCAAATATGTTTATATGGATGAGTTTAACATGTTCTTTCCTCGCATGTATAGCAAAGAACCATCTCACATTCAAGCATATAAAGAATGGGCTGATATCAAAGGAACTCCGGTTCAGGTAAAAATCGGGAACAACGACCGTACCATTTATAAACCTACTTTTGCTGAAAACCTGCAATATTTTATGCAATACCAATTAAAATTCATGTATTTCCGGTACTTTATGTGGAACTTTTCAGGACGCCAGAATGATATTCAAGGTCATGGTGAAGTTTCAAATGGTAACTGGATATCAGGAATCAAATTCATTGACGAAATATTAGTAGGTCCACAAGATAATTTACCGGACGATATTATCAACAATAAAGGCCATAACAAATATTACATGCTTCCCCTTTTATTGGGATTATTGGGAATTTGCTTTCAGGTATTTACTTCCAATCAAAAAGGGATACAGGGGTTCTGGATTACATTCTTACTTTTCTTTATGACAGGTATTGCCATTGTAATCTATCTGAATCAAACACCAATTCAGCCCAGGGAGCGTGATTACGCGTATGCGGGATCATTTTATGCGTATTGCATCTGGATCGGTTTGGGAGTGGCCGGTTTAGCTAAATTATTAACTAAATATGCTAAAGTCTCACCAATTATAGCGGGAGGTACAGCCTCTCTTCTCTGCTTATTTATACCAATCCAAATGGCAGCCGAAAACTGGGATGACCACGATCGTTCGAACCGCTATGTTTGTCGTGACTTTGGATTTAATTACCTGACTTCATGTGCTCCTAATTCAATCATATTTACCAATGGAGATAACGATACATTCCCCTTGTGGTATTCTCAGGAAGTGGAAGGATATCGTACGGATGTACGCGTATGTAACCTCAGTTATCTGCAAACAGATTGGTACATCGATCAGATGAAACGTCAGGCATATGAATCATCTCCGCTTCCGATCGACTGGAAAAGAGATGAATATGTACAAGGAACTCATGATGTAGCATACATATATCCGATGACGGAAGACTCCATAGACGTATCAACCGCCCTCGACTTTATCAAATCTAATGATAAACGTTACAAAGTGGATGATATGGATATTATTCCTTCCGAAAAACTTTCATTCAAAATAGATTCTGCTGCTGTATTGAAAGGAGGTATCATCAAATCCGACAAAGCTCATATCATTCCTAAAGAAATCACTATTGACTTAAAAGGAAAGAATTATGTTGCAAAACACGAAATGATGATTCTTGATATGTTGAAAAATGCCGATTGGCAACGTCCTATTTACTATGCAGTAACAGTAGGCACCGATCAACAATTGAGATTACAAAAATATTTCCGCCTGGAAGGATTAACAAACCGCATTGTACCGTTTGATGTCGAAGCTACCGGACAATCTGTTGAAACTGACATCATGTTTGATAACATGATGAATAAATTCAAATGGGGAGGCATTGATAATCCGAAAGTATATCTGGACGAAAATATCACCCGTATGTCTAAAACCTATCGCTTCATGTTTTCTAAGCTAGCCAACGCACTAATTGAAGAAGGCAAAAACGATAAAGCGCTTCAGGTATTGGACTATTGTCAGAAAGTGACTCCGTCTGAATGTATTCCGTATGACTATTCAGTCTTATCACTGGCAGATGCATACCAAAGACTTGGAAAAAATGATAAAGCTATTGAAGTCTATGAAAAAGTGGCTCAACGTACAATTAAAAATTTGAACTGGTTTTTCCGCCTGAATGCTTCTGATATGAGAAGTGTATATCCGGATATCAGGGAAAATATGGGAATTATGGAACATATTCTGGCTACTTATCAGGATATCAGCCCTGAATTATTCAAGAAATATATCCAGGAATACAACACATATGTAAATATTATTTCACCACAGAAAGCTCCGCGCGGAGGTGCTAATCAATAAGCGATGTTCATAGAGCAACCTCCTTTCTTTTACAGGATATTTTTTCCCGGAGCGATCTGGCGAATCAATAAGTCGGAAAAATGTGTATATTTGACATTTGACGATGGGCCCATTCCGGAAATAACTCCCTGGGTATTGGATTTGTTGGATAAATACAATATCAAAGCCACATTTTTTTGTGTGGGAGATAATGTCCGGAAGTATCCGGATATTTACCAAATGGTCTTAGATCGTGGTCATATTGTTGGAAATCATACTTACAATCATTTGCAGGGCCTCCGGTCATGGACAAAAAACTATACGGAAAATACGGAAAAAGCTGCTGAACTGATACACAGCAGACTTTTCCGTCCTCCTCACGGGCATATGAGAATTCTACAATTTTTTTCTTTACGAAAAAAGTATAAAATGATCATGTGGGATGTAGTAACCAGAGATTATAGTAATAAGATGACGGCTAAAGGTGTATTCAATGTTGTTAAAAGATACACCAGAAACGGTTCGGTTATCGTTTTTCATGATTCCATCAAAGCAGGAGACCGGATGAAAGAGAGTCTTCCGAAGTCCATAGAATGGTTATTGCAGCAAGGATATACTTTCAAATTGATTGAGCAAGATTGATTGTGTCTGCATCAAAAGCCACCCAACTTATCAAAGAAGAAGCAATCCGTTTAGGCTTCGATTCCTGTGGAATTTGTAAAGCAGAATTCACAGAGACACACGCTCAATACCTGAAAAAATGGCTGGCAAATGGCTGGCAGGCTGAGATGGGTTACATGTCAAATCATTTTGAAAAACGTGTTGATCCTTCACTGCTCGTTGAGAATGCAAAATCCGTTATTGTTGTTGCTTTGAATTATTACCCTGAGGAAAAACAGGCATCCGGAGTTCCACAATTTTCTTACTATGCCTATGGAAATGATTATCATCATGTGGTTAAGACAAAACTGAATAGCTTATTGGAGTTTATTCAAAAAAATATCGGAAAAACGAACGGGCGTGTATTTTGTGACTCTGCTCCCATTTTGGAAAAATATCATGCACAAAAAGCTGGTATCGGTTGGATAGGGAAGCATACACAATTGATCATTCCGGGTAAAGGTTCTTATTTTTTCTTAGGTTGTATCATTTGCGATTTGGATTTCATATATGATCAACCGGAGAAAAATCGTTGTGGAAACTGCACAAAATGTATGGAAGCCTGTCCAACTAAAGCATTGGAATTTCCACATCAACTGAATTCCCGGAAATGTATCTCATACCTTACTATTGAGCATCGCGGAGATTTTCCCGAAAAATTCCATCCGGAAAACTTTAATAATTACATATTCGGATGCGACATTTGCAATAAGGTATGCCCCTGGAATAAATTTGCAACTCCAACAAAAGAACAGGCATTTATACCTTCCAAAGATTTTTTACGTTTAAACTATGATGAGATCCTGGAAATGGATACAAAGAAATTCAATTCTATTTTCCGGAATTCTGCTGTGAAAAGAACAAAATTAGAGGATATTAAACGAAATTTGAATCACCTATAAGTTTTATACAATGAAAAATCTATTATCTATTATTCTGTTTTCTTTACTTATCTTTTGTTCCTGTGAGGACGACATGCAACATAAAATAAACGGACAGTGGCAACTAAAAACAATCGAGTACAACAACGGTACTACTGAAAAGGTTGATACTATTTTTTATGCTTTTCAAAAGGAAGCAGTTTTTTCCTTCACATTGCTTGAAAATCCCAATAGCACTGCGATATCCTATGGCTACCTGGATTTTCCGTCCGATAATGAAATTATGATTACCATAGACCAAAACCAAATGTTTCCCAATTTCCTTGAAATTTCCAGATGGGAATCATATGAACAAATTTTTCAGGTAGATAATGTAAGTAGCGATCAATTGGTTATTTCTGATAAAGAAAAGAAGTATATTTTCAACAAACATTAATCATGCACAGCACACAATCGAGGTCAATTCAATTTCAATTCCTATATGCAATTGTTCCTGTCGCTTGATTAGTCGGCATAATCAATACTTCTGCAATTTGAATATGCTCGGGAACCGAAGCCGTATAATATACTGTTTCTGCAATATCTTCTGCCACCAAAGGTTGCAACCCTTTATAAACATCATCGGCTTTGTCTTTATTACCTCTAAAGCGGGTAATACTGAAATGAGTTTCTACCATTCCCGGTTTAATATTGGTTACACGCAAAGGCGTATCTACCAAATCAATTCTTAAACTATCGCTTAACATTTTTACGGCGGCTTTGGTTGCACAATATACGCTTCCTCCCGGATATGCTGCATCTCCGGCGATAGAACCAATATTAATGATATGCCCTCTTTTTCTTTGAACCATTCCGGGAACAATGAAGCGGGTCATTGCAAGCAAGCCTTTGATGTTAGTGTCGATAACTATATCCCATTCATCCAGATCTCCTTCGAACTCTTTGTCAACACCAATAACCAGCCCGGCATTATTGATCAGAATATCAATGGATTTCCATTCTTCAGGGAGTGAATCAATAGCTGTTTTGGCAGCATTTCTATCTCTGACATCAAATTCAAGGGTCAGGATATCAATGCCATAATGTGCAATTAGTTTATGTTTCAGATTATCTAATTTCTCTTGATTACGCCCGTTAAGGATTAATTTTGCTCCTTGTGAAGCAAATTTGTGTGCGCAGGCTTCGCCTATACCGCTTGTTGATCCTGTAATAAATACGATTTTATCTTTCATACATAATATTTTTAAGAATACAAGGACACAAAGAAAATTATTTATTGAAAACTTTGTGTCTTTGTGTTTAACAATTTATATTCAGAGCAAACATCTTTCAATGGAATCCTTTCCGGATGCACAAAGTTAAGATATTTCACTATTTTGAAAGCATTGAAATAATTAAAAAATCTTTTTCTGAATGTTGGTATGGAAGAAGTATTTGCTTTTATTTCTTCAAAATTTGCATAAAAATTATCTTCCGCCAAAAAATCTTGCAAGATAGAAGGAAAGGACAAAAATATATTCTGTATACTTTCAACATCTTTTTCAAAAAGATCGTCAATCGAATCAAACAATATTTTTAATAAACGGAAAGATTCCAATGAATAAGTATATTTAACCGGTTCTTCAGATTCAGCCAGTTTTTGTAAGGCAGGTCCGGTTCCGAAAGGTACTCTGTCTGAAAATCTGGCTGCAGGATAAACACAAGTTGTGTCAATGAAAGCCGTTTTTCCTAAAGGAAACATTTTTTGTAAAAAATAAAAATCTTCTCCAGCCTCTTGTCGGCCCATTCCTCCGGCTTTGGCATAAGCATCACATCTGACAGCCATAGCCGATCCTATGGTATAATATGGATATGGATAACCGCAATATTCCAAAGCATCCCGGTAATATCTGAGGTACATTTCATATAAAACGGTTGCTTTGCGCAAAGGATCATTTTCATCTAAATGAACGACAGGATGATGGAATTGTATGGTTGCCGTACAAAGTTTTTCATCATTCTTGAAATATTCGTAGATTTCTGTCAGGTAATTTTTTTCCACCAAACAATCGGCATCCAGGGAAACTATAATTCCTGATTCGTTTTCCGCTTCACAGAATCTTCTTAAAGCGTCATCCATTAAAATCTTTCTGGGAATGCCAGCTCCCGGCTGATTATTTAAAATGTTTTCGGAGTAGATCGGTATGATTTGAAAATCTTTTTTTCCAGATTCCAAAGAAATTTGTATTAGTTCTTTATATGATTTTCTGTTGATTTCCAGAATCTCTTTCGGGCATTCAAATAAAGCATTAATAAAAACTAATACTTCTACACGACAATCAGGCTGGTCGCAATTAATCAGGCTTTGAATGGTATCTTTTAACCCAGGCTCATTATAGGAAGGAATAATAACTATGAGTTTGGTTCTTCCGGAAATAGGAATACTTCCGGAAGAGACCGGGAATTTTAGTTTTTCAAGATACCTTTTGGTAGAGATTAACATCTGAAGATTGTAACATCAAAAAGAAGGTATCCACTTCAGATACCTTCCGGAAAATATATCTTTATAAAGAGATATTTTATTTTTTCTCTGCAGGAACGTATTTTTTATTCAAAAATTCCAATACCTCAGAGGTAATATTGTAAGACTCGTCGGCTATGAGTACCGTCATTGTTTCTCTCATATTGCCGTAAATAATCTGATATTTTTTCTCTTTGTTGTAAAGACGAAGATTTGTCATGATGGTGTCGCGCAACTGTTCATTCATTTTTTGTTGTTCTGCTGCAAATTCACCTTCCATTCTTGCGGCCATTTGTTGCATTTCCGCTTGTTTTTTCAACAAACGATTATGCTCTTGCTCCGCTCTTTCTCTGGAAAGAAAAGCATTGTTATCCAGTTTTTTCTGAAATTCTGCAAATTCAGCCTGTAAAGCATTTGCTTTTTGATTCAAACTTGCTCTTGAACTTTCTGCTTTCCGAAGTACTATTTCGCTTAAATCTTTGTAGTAATTATAATTATTTAAAAGTGAATCCATATTGATATAGGCTATTGGCAAATCCGCATGCAACGAATCTCCGGTCACCGAGACCGAACCCGTATTTGAAGGTTTATTCCCTGTAAAATGTAATACGAATAAAATAATTATTGCCACAGCAAGTATCCCACTAATAATGTAATTGTTCTTCATACGTAAAAATTATATGTTAGCTCTTTGTTAGTTAGTTTTTTGAGAGTTCAAAGATATTTTTTTTGTTTCTATCTTCCAAATCCTGAGATTTCATACAGGAAATACCCATATCTTTGAATGCCTTATTATCGCTTACATGCGAACTGGGAAATTTTCCGTTCTTTACAAAAAAGACTTTAACTCCCATTAAAAGGATACAAATGCTTAGAAGTAAAATTGATACTATTATAGTATAAATCATGTAGTTTCTTTTTTGCGGTTGCAAATATAAGAGTTATTTGGAATTAAAAATAAACTTTTTCTTTATTATTCTGTTTTTTTTTTGTTTCTTTATGCTTTCAATAGGAAGTTTTACGTTATAAATTATACGTTTTGCGCCTTTTAGGCCTTGAACTTTGTATAATGTAAAACATTCAACTTAAAACTTAAAAATATGGAAATTAAAAATTTAAGTCCTAAAATTGTTTGGCAGTATTTTCACGAGATTACACAAATACCGCGTCCTTCCAAAAAAGAAGGAAAAATAGTAAAATATTTACTTGACTTTGCAGAAAAACATGGACTGGAAGCTAAAAGTGATAATGCAGGAAATGTATTGATCACTAAAAATGCAACTCCGGGAATGGAAAAACTACCGATAGTCATCACTCAGGCACATGTGGATATGGTTTGTGAAAAAAATAATGATGTAAAACATGATTTTGAAAAAGATCCGATACAAACATATATAGATGGCGATTGGGTTAAAGCTAAAGGTACAACCTTAGGGGCTGATGATGGAATTGGCGTTGCCGCACAATTGGCGATTCTCTCTTCAAATGATATCAAACACGGAAAACTGGAATGCCTTTTTACTACCGACGAAGAAACCGGTTTAACCGGAGCGTATGCTTTACAAACAGGTTTTCTGACCGGTGATATCCTGATCAATCTGGATACGGAAGAAGAAGGCCAATTTTATGTAGGTTGCGCCGGAGGAAAAAATACCGTTGCCACATTTTCTTACAAAAAAGAAAAAGCTCCTGCCGATTATTTTTGGTTTAAAGTAGTAGTAAAAGGCTTGAACGGAGGACATTCCGGTAGCGAAATCGATAGAGGATTAGGAAATGCCAACAAAATATTGACCCGCTATCTTTGGGTACTGAAACAAAAATACCCGCTGTCTTTAGTAGAAATCGGAGGAGGAAATTTACACAATGCCATTCCACGTGAAGCATATGCTGTTGCAGGAATTCCTTTTGCCGATAAAGAAAGTGCAAGAGTAGAACTGAATATATTATTGGCAGATGTTCAGGCCGAACTGAAAACAATAGATTCGAACGTTAAACTCGAACTACAATCGACAGATGCTCCAGTCGAATGTATTGACAAAAAAACAACTACAAATCTGTTGAATGCACTCTATGCCTGTCCTCATGGTGTAATAGGCATGAGCTTTGATATTCCCGGTTTGGTGGAAACTTCAACAAATCTGGCATCCATCAAAATGAAAGACAAGAATAAAATTGTAATCGGAACAAGCCAAAGAAGTTCAACCAACTCATCGAAAATAGACATTGCAAACATGGTAACCGCTGTGTTCCAAATGGCAGGCGCAAAGGTTGAAGCAACCGACGGTTATCCGGGATGGAAGCCCAATCCGGACTCTCAAATCCTGAAAATATCAAAAGAAGTTTACACTAAACTTTTTGGAAAAGAACCGGAAGTGAAAGCCATTCACGCCGGACTGGAATGTGGACTTTTCCTGGAAAAATATCCACATCTCGACATGATTTCCTGTGGCCCGACTATTTTGGGAGCCCACTCCCCTGACGAAAAAATCCAAATTTCCACAGTAGAAAAATGGTGGAAATTAGTTGTTGAGTTACTTCAAAGTATTCCCGCAAAATAGGTTGAAGAACGAAGAACTAAGAGTGAAGAATTAAATGTTTTACACAATAAAATTCTTCATTCTTAGTTTTATTCATAGTTCTTAGTTCTTAACTTTTAGTTCACATGCATTTTCTTCAAAAATTATTTTACTTATTCAGTATAGTTGTAGTTGCTACATTCATTTGTTGTACTGATAAAACCGAAGATTTTTCGACCAGTCCAAGTGATATATTAACATTTTCACATGATACCTTAACATTTGACACTGTTTTTTCCAAAATAGGTTCCACAACAAAAACACTGATGGTTTATAATCCGAATAATAAGCCTTTGCAAATATCATCCATTGAACTTACTTCCGGAGGTCAGACAGGTTTTCGTATCAATGTAGATGGATTTAGTGGGACTAGTTTCAAGCAAGTTGAAATACAAGCCAAAGACAGCATGTATGTTTTTGTAGAAGTAACATTAGATCCGAACAACACCGATAATCCGATGTTGATGGAAGATGAAATTACATTTGTAACCAATACTGTCATACAAAAAGTTACATTGGAAGCCTATGGGCAAGATGCATACATTTGGAAAGGAAAAATAATAGAAGAATCCACCTCCTTAACAGCAGAAAAACCTTATTTAATTTACGACAGTTTATTTGTAAAAGAAGGTATCACACTGCAAATGGAAGAAGGAACCAGAATATATATGCATGATAAAGCCGAAATTATTATTTCAGGTTCTTTAAAGATAAAAGGAACATTACAGAATCCGGTGACAATCAGGGGAGACCGCTTGGACAACATGTTTACAGACCTCCCATACGATAAAAATCCCGGACAATGGGACGGCATTTATTTCTCAAAAACAAGTTTTGAAAATGAGATCGATTACGCACATATCCGGAATGGAATTTACGGACTTTATTTTGAAGAATCTCAACCCGATCAGTCGAAGTTAATCATTAAAAATACGGTTCTTACCAATACAAACGGCAATCTTTTTACAGCCATAAATTGTAATATACAAGGAGAAAATTGTGAATTTTCGAATGCAGGAGGAGCTTTACTTGCTTTGAATGGAGGAAAATATCAATTCATTCAATGTACATTAGCTAATTATTTTGCTTGGGATATTCATACTTCCAGATCATTGACTCTGCGCAATAGTAAGAAAGATAAAGATAACAATACTGTAATTCTACCTCTTTCCCAGGCAGATTTCCTGAATTGTATCATTTATGGTTCCGGAAATGGAAAATCAGAAATCGGATTATATCCAGTCAATCAATCGACTTACCCTGAAGCCACATTTAATTACAAGATAGATTATTCGTTAATTAAGGTAAATCAGGATAGTATTAATACCAATTTTGTTACAAACTGCATTTTGAACAAAGATCCGAAATTTAAAACTATTGATAATAAGACACTTACTTATGACTTCCGGTTGGATTCAATTTCTCCGGCCATTAATGTTGCCAGCCCGACAATTGCATCGCAGGTTCCTTATGATATGAATGGCATTTCCCGTTTCCTTGACGAAGGGCCGGACATGGGAGCTTATGAGTGGATATCTGATAAAAAATAATTATGATCGTTTACAACATCACATTTCATATTGATGATTCTGTTCTGGAAAATTATTTATCATTTTTAAAAGATGAATATATTCCTCGGGCAACTTTGAGTGGGAGCTTCTTTAATCCGCGGCTATGTAAGATTTTATCATCTTCCGGAGATGGCTCGTCAAGCTATTCCCTCCAATTTAATGTTGAAAATCACGATATTTTAAATCATTGGAGAGAAAATGAGGAAATTTTACTACACAATCAAATAGTCAATCGTTTTGCCGATAAAGTGTTGGGATTTGTAACTTTGTTGGAGGAACTGAAATCAATATGAACAAAGAACGAATCATATTAGGAATCGATCCTGGAACAAGCATTTTAGGCTATGGTATCCTCAAAATTATCAACAATCAACCGGTTCTGGAAGCTATGGGGGTTCTGGAATTGAGTAAATACGACGACCATTATCTTAAACTGAGAAAAATATTTGAAAGAATAACAGGCCTGATCGATCAATACCATCCTGATGAATTGGCTATTGAAGCTCCTTTTTTCGGTAAAAATGTACAAAGCATGCTTAAATTAGGAAGAGCGCAAGGTGTCGCCATGGCAGCAGCACTCAACAGAGATATTCCTATTTTTGAATATGCTCCTTTGAAAATTAAGATGTCGATTACCGGAAACGGAAAAGCAGCTAAAGAACAGGTTGCCGATATGCTCAAAAGATATTTAAAGATTCCGGAAGAAAACATGCTTCCTCAATTGGACGCCACAGACGGACTCGCCGCTGCCCTATGTCATTTTTTTCAAACAAACAATCCAACCTCAGAAACAAAATATCATAGTTGGAAGGACTTTATCAATAAAAACCAGAGGAGAGTTAAGAACTAAGAGTGAAGAGTGAAATTTCGTGCATAAGCCTAGTTCTTCACTCTTAGTTCTTCACTCTTAGTTCTTCAAAAGATATTCCGCAATCTGCACCGCATTCAATGCCGCACCTTTTTTGATCTGATCACCTACACACCAGAAAGAAAGTCCGTTCGGATTAGTGATATCTTTACGGATACGGCCTACGAATACTGGATCTTTAGTAGCAATAAACAAAGGCATAGGATACACCTTGTTTGCCGGATCATCCTGAACAATAATACCTTCAGCATTAGAAAATGCTTCACGCGCTTCTTCTATTGAAACCGGTTTTTCCGTTTCAATCCAGATAGCTTCAGAATGAGCACGAAGAGCGGGAACACGCACACACATCGCACTTACTTCAATGTCGGAGTGCATGATTTTTTGAGTTTCATGATACATCTTCATCTCTTCTTTTGTATATCCATTTTCAGTGAATACATCTACTTGAGGTATCAGGTTGTATGCCAATTGATAAGCAAATTTATTAACAGTCGGCTCCTCCTTATTTACAATTTGTTCATATTGTTTAACCAGTTCGTCCATGGCAGCAGCTCCGGCACCGGAAGCAGCCTGATAAGTAGCGACATGAACCCGTTTGATATGTGAAATATTCTCAATAGCTTTCAATGCCACAACCATTTGAATGGTAGTACAATTTGGATTAGCAATGATATTCCGGGGAGTATTTTTTGCATCTTCAGGATTTACTTCGGGCACAACCAACGGCACATCGTTATCCATACGGAAAGCGCTTGAATTATCAATCATGATAGTTCCGTGTTTAGTGATTGTTTCGGCAAATTCTTTAGATGTTCCGGCTCCGGCAGAGGTAAAAGCAATATCAATACCCTTAAAGTCATCATTATGCTTCAATTCTTTAACCGTGATCTGCTTATCACGAAATGTATATACGAATCCTGCACTACGGGACGAGCCAAAAAGAACCAGCTCATCCATCGGAAAATTTCTCTCATCAAGTACGCGCAAAAACTCTTGTCCAACTGCGCCACTTACTCCAACAATCGCAATTCTCATTTTTTCTAAAAATAATTGTAAAAAAATTTTTGTATTTTAAAAATAACGTATATATTTGCCGTCGAGATTATAACTGTCAACTAACAATATATATTAGTTGACAAAGGTATTAATAAATAAAACAAAATCATTAATTATGAAGAAAATTCTTTTCTTTATGTCCCTATTGTGGACAATTTCTTCCCATGCACAGTGGGAAATGTGGACAGGTGACACAGAAAAATTCCAGGTAAATGAGAGTCAATTGCAATTGAAAGCGCCGAAAGACGCTTCCCCGGCACAATTGCGAACTGCCTCAACCAGAGCTTTTAATTCTTTTTGGGAGTTTAATGTAAAAATGAAATTTAACCCAACCAGTAAGAATTATGCCAAAATCTTTTTGTGTAGTGATGCTGAAAATTTAACAGGCTCATTACATGGCTTATATCTTAGGATCGGCTATACAAAAAAGAATGTAGCTTTGATTTCTCAAACCGGAACTACTGTGAAAACTTTATTCGAAGGCTTGGAAAACCGTTTGGATAAAGAAGTCGTATCACTTTCTGTCAGGGTATATTTGGATTATAAGGGTACATTCACCTTATATACCAAATTAGAAGGAGAAAATGATTATCTCTGTGAAGGTACCGTTGATTTGTCTGACACATACACCTCCCAATATCTGGGATTGGTATGTTATTACACATCAACAAACAATGAAAATTTTTACTTTGACAAGGTAAAAATTGAACAACTTGCTGATGATGACGAAATTCCAGATCTGGAAGCTATGCAGGCTGACTCCCTGGATGCGGTCATCAATGAAATTTTGTATGATCCGAATACCGGGGGAGACGAGTATGTAGAATTGTACAATCGTTCGGATAAAACGCTGGATCTTTCTATGCTTGGGATTGCCACAAGAAAATCAGATGGAACTTTGAACAAAATTTATCCATTAGCTTCCCAGGCGATACTGCTATCTCCCGGAGAATTTCTTTTGATTACCCATCTAAAAGAAAACGTATGTAGTTTCTACTCTTGTGCACCGTCAGCCATTTATGCCGAATTGCCTGTAATGCCTGCTCTGGCAAATACCGGATCAACAATTGTTATTCTCAACACCAAAAAGAATAAAATTGTGGATGAATTTACCTATACGGATAAGTTGCATGTAAAAGGGCTTTCTGTTACCAAAGGCGTTTCCCTGGAAAGAATCGATTATGAAAAAACGACTAACAGAACAGACAACTGGACATCAGCTTCGTCGGATGTTGGCTATGGAACCCCTGGCGCTGTTAACTCCCAACATCAGAAAACTCCAGGTGGAGAAGTCGTTACTGCTATCACTACAGATGGAAAGTGTGAAATAAAGTATCGTTTTACATCGCAAGATAACAAATGCAGAATATTTATCTACGATTCTTCAGGCCGGTTAGTATCTACGATGTTGAATAATGATCTTTTAGGAATGGAAGGCAGACTTTATTGGGATACAAAAGCCAGTTCAGGAGAACAATTGAAATCAGGTGTTTATATTATAAGCATGGAAATTTATCAGTATGATGGAAATGTGAGGAAATTCAAAATACCTGTGGCATTGAAAAACAAGTGAATCAAGGTTAAAGGTTGAAAAAATGTTAAATATTAACTAAAAAATAAAAGTTATAAAGCGTAAGATAGATATAAATAATCTAGTCACATATAGCTATTGATAAGCTTTATAACTTTATTGATCTTGCAAAAATTAAAATCGAAAAGAAAATTATTTTTTTTCTGTTTTTTTAGATTCTTTGCAACATTTGGAATCTTTATCTTTTTTTGTGCAACCTTCTTTTTTGTCTTTATCTTTACAACAAGAACTTTTTTTAGAAGAGCATTCTGTTTTAGGTTTGTCGCTTTGTTTAGCATCTTGAGCCATTACGCTAGAAGTTGCAACAACTGCAAACAACATCATCATAGATACAAGTAATTTCTTCATACAAATAAAAATGTTTAGTTAGTTAATTGTTTTTTTACGAATGCAAAGATAGAATTGTCAGCAATATGAATAATTTAAAAAAATGTATTCTTGTTTAAATAATGATAAAGAAATTGATATGAATGTTTTAAAGGCAAAGGGCACATGGTGAAAGGCGAAAGAAATCGTGCGCAAGCCACCTTTAGCCTTTCACCCTTAGCCTTTCGCCAAAACATTCATATTAGTCACAATACGAATATAAAAAATACTTAACTTTGCAATCAAAACAAAAAAACATGATTGAAGTATCAGGTATTACCAAGAGCTTTGATGAATTAAAAGTTCTGAAAGGAATAAGTTTAAATATTTCCCAGGGAGAAATTGTATCAATAGTAGGCCCCAGCGGAGCAGGAAAAACCACCTTGCTTCAGATTATAGGCACATTGGATCGTGCAGATGCCGGAAAAGTCATTTATTCCGGCATAGATGTGAGCAAATTAAAAGACAAAGATCTGGCGGCTTTCAGAAATAAAAATATCGGATTTGTATTTCAATTTCATCAATTGCTTCCTGAATTTACAGCATTAGAAAACGTGATGATTCCGGCATTAATCGCAAGGAAAAAAGTTTCGGATGCAGAAAAAGAAGCAAAAGATATCCTTCATTTTTTAGGATTGGCCAACAGAACGGAACATAAACCGGCTGAACTTTCAGGAGGTGAAAAACAACGAGTTGCCGTTGCCCGTGCTTTGATTAACAAACCAACAGTAATCCTTGCAGATGAACCTTCCGGAAGCTTGGATTCTCACAATAAGGAAGAGCTTCACCAATTATTTTTTGATTTGAGAAAAGAGATGAATCAAACTTTTGTTATCGTTACTCATGATGAACAACTCGCAAAAATTACAGATAGGGTTATTCATATGAAAGATGGTTTGATCGAAAATTGAAAAAGTTTAACAATCATGAAACCAAAACACATTTTACGTTTTACAGGGAAAGAAAAAAATGGCATTTTTATGTTATTTTGTTTGATTATAGGTGTTTGCATTGGTCGTCTTTTTCTTCCCAAACGGCAAATCGATACTCCACCTGAAGTTGGGTTAGTAGCGCCTGCCAAAGTCGAAAAAAATTATACACTCAACTATTTTGATCCCAATACGGCAGATTCATTTTCGTTGTCGAACCTCGGATTGGAAGCCAGAGTTATAAAAAGCATTGTCAATTATAGAAATAAAGGCGGACGGTTCAGAACTCCGGAAGACCTGTCTAAAATTTACGGGTTAAGCACTCAAAAATTTGAAGAGCTAAGATCTTATATACATATTTATAATCAGGAAAATCACAGGATTAATCATAGTTCCGAAAAATATTTCAAAGAAAAACCTTTTTATAAAAAATCCGAAGAACCGACTTTTTACAGCAACAAATCATTTCCGAAAGAAGAAAAGCACAAAGAAGGAATTAAGGTTGATATATCAGACGCCGACACTACCGAACTCAAAAAGATACCGGGAATAGGTTCTGCTTATGCCAAAAGGATCATTAAATACCGCCAATTGCTGGGAGGTTTTTCTTCTGTTGAACAAATAAAAGAAGTATATGGCGTGACTCCTGAAATGTATGAAAAAATTTCTGTCTGGATGAAAATTGAATCTTTTGTGATACAGCAAATTATAGTGAACAAATCTTCTTTAGACAAACTGAAATCACATCCATACATCAATTTTTATCAGGCAAAAGCCATAATTGAATTAAAAAATAAAAAGGGAAAATTGCAAAATATTGAAGAATTATCCCTTTTGGAAGAATTTACATCATTTGATTTGCAACGGCTAAAACCTTATTTGAACTTTGAGTAATTTTAAATTCAAAAAAAATGTGTACGTTTGTGACTAAAAATAAATATATAATTTATCTATGAAACTTTCGTATATTTACAATTCCCTGATAATTTGTGCGATATGCATTTTAACAATTTCTTGCGCCGATAAAACAAAATTTACTGTCAAAGGAGAGGTTGCAGATGCTGATGGAAAAACAATGTATCTTGAACATGTAGGAGTTGCCAAAGCCACAGTATTAGATTCTGTAAAATTGAAAGGCAACGGGAATTTTTCATTCAAACAACAACGTCCTGAATCTCCGGATTTCTATAGATTAAAATTGAATAATCAACTGATTAATTTTTCAATAGATTCTACGGAAACAATTACAATTCATGCAAATACTTCCGATTTTGCTAAAGGTTATACAATTGAAGGATCCCAAAATTGTTTGGACATTAAAAATTTGACTTTGTTACAAATGAGAACAAAGGAAAATTTTACCGGATTACAAAAACGTTTTGACCAAAAAGAATTATCAGAAGAAGATTATCAAAAAGAATTGGATACCATATTAAAAAATTATAAAGATTCTGCTCAGGTTTACATATTGACTAATCCAAAATCAGCCGCCTCATATTTTGGTCTTTTTCAACAGATTGATGGTTTGCTGATTTTCAATCCGTACGAAAATCGCGATAATAAAATTTATCGCGCTGTAGCGACCAGCCTCAATCTATATTATCCCAATGCTGTAAGAACCAAACATTTAAATGATTTGACTTTGAATGCAATCAAGGTTCTGAATAGCAAAAGAGCTACCCCAACTGTAACAGAAGAAAGTATAGTTTCTTATTTCGAAATTGTTTTGCCTGATTTAAAAGGTTCAGAAAGAAAATTGTCGGATTTGGTTAAGGAAGGAAAGTTAATCATAGTGGATTTTACTGCATATCAATCTCCTGCTTCTTCCGGACACAATATGGACCTGGATGAAGTGTATGAAAAATATAAAAACAATGGATTGGAAATTTATCAGGTCTCTTTAGATTCCGATACCCATTTTTGGAAAAATGTTGCAGTTAATCTTCCCTGGATATGTGTGAGAGATCCGCAATCTATATATTCTCAATATGCTGCAACCTATTATGTACAAGATCTCCCTACCGCCTTTATTATCAATAAAAAAGGGGAAATTGTAAAAAGAATAGAATCTTTTAAGAATTTAGAGAAAGATATAACGCCTTATCTAAATTGAAAATGGAAAGTGGAAAGTTTTAATTTCACTTTCCACTTACAAAAGATCCGGTCTCAACCTCCTTGTCCTTTCAATTGATTGTTCTAATTCCCAATCCCTGATTTTACGTTCATGGCCTGACAAAAGCACTTCCGGAACCTGCCATCCTTTATAATCAGCAGGACGGGTGTAAACGGGAGGCGCCAGTAAATTGTCTTGAAAAGAATCCGTCAAAGCAGACTGTTCATCACTGATAGCGCCTGGAATCAGGCGTACAATTGCATCAGTTATAATCGCAGCAGGAAGTTCACCACCTGTAAGTACATAGTCACCGACAGATATTTCCTTGGTAATCAGATGTTCCCGAACTCTATAATCAATGCCTTTATAATGACCGCATAAAATGATCAGGTTTTGAGATAAAGAAAGTTTGTTGGCCATTGGCTGATCAAACTTTTCTCCGTCCGGAGAAGTATATATAACTTCGTCGTAATTTCGTTGGTCTTTCAGAAAAGAGATTGCCCTGTCAATCGGCTCACATTGCATAACCATACCGGCAGATCCGCCAAAAGCATAATCGTCCACACGTTTGTGTTTATCAATAGAGAAATCTCTCAAATTATGAACATGTATTTCAACCAATCCCTTGTCCTGAGCGCGTTTAATGATGGAGTGGCTGAAAGGACTTTCCAATATTTCAGGTAAAACTGTAATTATATCGATTCTCATATGAATAGTGACATCGTGACGAGGTGAGATGTGACTTTAATTTGGTTTTCACTTCGTCACTGTGAGCAACACGAACGCCACCTCGTAGAATTTATGAGACAAAGGTAACATTTTTGGTCAAATAAAAATATTCAATTACTTTTGCATTCAAAGTATTCTTCATATTATGCAAGACATAAAAGAACAGATTGAAGCTTTACGGCAAATACTTCACCAGCATAATTATAAATATTATGTACTCTCTAGACCTGAAATTTCTGATTTTGAGTTTGATTCGCTTTTAAAAAAACTACAAGATTTAGAAAAAAAATATCCTGAATACAACGATCCTAACTCTCCGACACAAAGGGTTGGAAGCGACATCAATAAAAATTTTGTTCAGGCGGAGCACAAATATCCGATGCTCTCTTTATCAAATACATACTCCGAAGAAGAAGTCCGGAATTTTTATGAATCTGTTCAAAAATCATTGAATGAACCTTTTGAAATAGTTTGCGAATTAAAATATGACGGAACCTCTATCTCTTTAATATACAAAAACGGATTACTGGATAAAGCCATTACCCGCGGAGATGGAACCAAAGGCGACGATGTTACTGCCAATGTGAAAACAATCCGTTCCATTCCATTGAAACTGATAGGAAATGATTTTCCCGAAGAATTTGAAATAAGAGGCGAAATTTTAATGCCTTGGGATGTTTTCGACGCATTGAATAAAGAACGAGCCGAACAGGAAGAACCTCTTCTTGCCAATCCCCGGAATGCGGCATCCGGAACTTTGAAACAACTGAATCCGGCTATTGTAGCCTCCAGAAAGTTGGATTCCTATTTATATTATCTTTTGGGAGAAAAACTTCCTGCCGACGGACATTATGAGAATCTTCAAAAGGCCAAATCCTGGGGATTCAAAATTCCGAATGAAACAATTAAGTGTCAAACACTTGAAGAAGTTTTCGACTTTATAAAAAAATGGGATACCGACAGAAAAAAACTTCCGGTCGCAACCGACGGAATAGTTTTGAAAGTCAACTCTTTACAACAACAAAAAAATTTAGGTTATACTGCCAAATCACCCCGATGGGCTATTGCGTATAAATTTCAAGCGGAAAAAGTATTGACACGTCTGAATTCTGTATCCTTTCAGGTTGGAAGAACCGGTGCTGTGACTCCGGTAGCAAATCTCGAACCGGTGCTATTATCAGGTACAACCGTAAAAAGAGCTTCTTTACATAATGCTGACATTATTAAGACTTTGGATCTACATATCGGAGACATGGTTTATGTTGAAAAAGGTGGCGAAATTATTCCGAAAATCGTTGGCGTAGATATAAATTCCCGTTTCCTTATAGGAGATAAAGTCATTTTTATCAAAAATTGTCCTGAATGTGGAAGTCCGTTGATCAGATATGAAGGAGAAGCTGCGCATTATTGTCCTGATGAATATGGTTGCCCACCTCAAATTAAAGGAAAGATAGAACATTTTGTGACACGTAAAGCTATGGATATAGGTGTGGGATCAGAAAGCGTAGATCTTTTTTATGAGAAAAATCTAATTAAAGATGCTGCTGATTTATATAATCTTAAAATCCAGGATTTAATATGTCTGGAAAAATGGGGAGAAAAAAGTGCAAGAAATTTTATAGAAAGTGTTAAAAAATCGAACCAAATTCCGTTTCAACGTGTTTTATATGCATTAGGAATTCGTTTTGTAGGCGAAACTGTAGCAAAAAAACTAGCCTCTGCATTTGTTGATATAGATTCATTATCCAAAGCAAGCGTTGAAGAACTAACACAAGTAGATGAAATCGGACAACGAATAGCAGAAAGCGTGGTCAATTATTTTGCAGATGAAAGGAACCGTCAGTTGGTTGAAAAACTGAAAACTGCGGGATTGAAGTTCAAATTAGATGAACAAACTCTATCCGAAAGAACAGATAAACTGAAAGGATTGACTTTTGTGATAAGTGGCACATTTTCAAAATATTCACGTGATGAATATAAAGAAATGATTGAAAAAAACGGAGGAAAAAATTCCGGATCCGTATCTAAAGCTACAGATTATATATTGGCAGGAGAAAATATGGGGCCTGCTAAACTGGAAAAGGCTAAAAAACTGGGAGTGAAAATTATCAGTGAAGAGGAGTTTTTAGAAATGGTGACTGGTTACAAGTAAATGTAATCTCTGTAACTCATAACTTGTGATTCGTAACTCAAAAATAGATATATGTTCAATTTTATGATGGATAAAATACTCAAATCTCTTTTGAAAAAAAAGAGGAAAAAGCAACGGATTTATAAGGACTTATCAGCAATAAGAACAGTACTTGTATTATTCGAAGCCAAAGATTTTGAAACATCAGAGGCATTTATCAAGAATCTGAAGAAATTAGGAAAACAGGTACATGCTTGCGGTTACGTTGCAAAAGGCGACACCAGGGATTATACGCGGACATTCTACCGGATGATTTTTCCCAAAGCAGATATCAATTGGTTTGGAAAACCATCCCATTCGCTGATCAGTTTTTTGAATGAAACACCTTGCGATGCGGTAATAGACCTTTCCATTGAGCAAAATATAACTCTGGATTATTTGGTTTCTTCCATTAAATCACCATTGAAAATCGGTATGAAGAAAAATAATTATCCCATATATGATTTTTGTATATCACCCGGCGATGATATTTCCAATGAAACAATAAATACAGCTTATCTGGGAAAACAAATTTTGTTTTATCTCAAAACTGTGCATTCAGCTTGAAACAATCACAGATTTTTAATACTTTTGCACATCACTCTACAAACTTATAGATGGCACAAATTAATTTAAAAGGGATGGGGGTCGCCTTGATTACTCCATTTAAAGAAAATGAAACAGTAGATTTTACAGCCTTATCCCGACTGGTTGATTATCAACTTCAGAATGGAACTGATTATTTGGTTGTTTTAGGTACGACTGCGGAAACGCCAACTCTTACCTCCGACGAAAAAGAAAAAATAATTGAACTGGTCATTTCAAAAGTAAATGGAAAAATTCCCATTATACTTGGAGTTGGTGGAAATAATACGAAAGCTGTCGTTGATGAATTAAAGACCAGAAATTTCGAAGGCATCGATGGGATTTTATCTGTAGTGCCTTATTATAACAAGCCCTCGCAGGAAGGAATCTATCAACATTATGCTGCTGTAGCACAAGCTACTAAATTGCCTGTTATATTATACAATGTTCCGGGAAGAACGGGTGTCAATATGACGGCAGAAACAACTTTACGTATTGCCCGTGAATTTTCCAATGTAAAAGCCATCAAAGAAGCATCGGGAAATATCACACAAATGGATGATATCATTAAAAATAAGCCAAGAGATTTTGACGTTATTTCAGGCGATGACGGGATCACTTTCCCATTGATCACATTAGGTGCTATTGGAGTAATTTCTGTAATAGGAAATGCTTTTCCGAAAGAATTCAGCCGCATGGTAAGACTGGCATTGGCCGGAGATTTTGCCAATGCACTGACTATCCATCATAGTTTTACCGAATTATTTGAACTACTGTTTGTTGATGGTAATCCAGCCGGAGTGAAAAGTATGTTAAACATGATGGGTTATATTGAGAATAAATTGCGCTTGCCTTTAGTTCCTACACGAATTACAACATATGAAAAAATAAGAGATGTGTTGAGGGTACTCAATATTAAATGTTGAGTTGAACTCAAACAAAGCACAAAGTTTGCCTGATATTCTCCCTTATGAGAACTTTGTTCATAAAATAAACTTTGTGCCTTTATGTCTTCGTGTTTTAAATTCATACTATAAACCTTTCTCTACTTCTTAGCGTTCTAACCTTTATTAATTCAGTGAAAGGTGAGGGTCGCTTCGCTCCCTGCGAAAGGTGAAAGTCGCTTCGCTCCTTTGTGAACTCGCTACGCTCGTGGTGAAGAGGGGAAATAATTCACCTTTCACAAGGGAACGTAGTGACCTTCCCCTTTCACAAAAAACTAAGGTTATGAAATCAACAAGCATTAAACTCAAGTTTCGCCCTTCCACGCTTCCCGGTCGTGAAGGTTCGCTTTTCTTCCAGTTCATCCGCAACCGGGAGGTTAAAGTTCTCACCACCCAGTATAAGCTTCTTCCCGAGGAGTGGAATCCCCGCTTGGAAAAAGTGAAGCTCGGGTGTTCTACTCCTTTGCGTGAAGCTTATTTGCAAAAACTATCTTCCGATTTTTCCCGTGAGCGTGAAAATCTGGAAAGTAACATTCGCTATTTGGAAAAATCTGACAGTTTCAATCTTTCAGCGTTTGTTGAGCATTATCGTCAGAACAACAGTTGTTGCCTGTTATTGATTCTTGCTTTGGAGTTGGAGCAAATGCTCCTGAAATCCGGCCGTATCCGTACTGCCCGTGCTTACCGGGATGCCGCGCGTAATTTTATCCGGTTCAATGGTGGACAGGATTTTCCTTTGGAACAACTCGATAGTAGCCGTATCAAGGAATATGAAACCTGGATGAAGTTCAGAGGCAATAAACAAAACACCACATCCTTCTACATGCGCAACTTGCGTATGATTCATAAAGCCGCCGTAGAAAGACGATTGATCGCCCCTCCGGGTGAAGATATCTTCGCCCATGTGTTTACCGGCGTAGCCAAGACAAAGAAACGTGCAGTCAAACAGGAAGTGTTCAAAGAACTTGCAGCAATGGATCTTTCCATGTCTTTATCCATAAATGAGAAGGATGAGAAAAAAGACAAGGAAATCAACAAACTCGAATTCTCCCGCGACCTGTTTATCCTGAGTTTTTACCTCCGCGGCATTTCCTTCATCGACATGGCTTACTTAAAAAAGAAAGATCTGAAAAACGGCATCATCACTTACAAGCGCCATAAAACCGCTCAAACTTTGGAAATCGCTTTGACTCCTGAAATGAAGGAAATCATAGACAGCTACAAAAGATTCTGTGAAAACACAGATTATCTTCTCCCCATTTTAGGAAAAGACGATAGCCGCAAGTCTTACGAAAATGCCTTGAAAAAACAGAATGATAACTTGAAGAAATTGTCCAAACGATTAAATCAGGAAGAACACCTGACGACTTACGTCACCCGCCACTCCTGGGCGACTATCGCCCGGAACCAGGGAATACCCGTCTCCCTCATCAGCCAGGGTTTGGGACATTAATCAGAAAGGACAACAATGATCTATCTTGATTCTTTTGATTATACTCCATTGCAGAAAGCAAATCAGCAGTTAATAAACAGGACTAAAAAAGTATCGT
>JAVBLQ010000025.1:0-25720 GCA_031553435.1 Bacteroidales bacterium
TAACGATGGAAAAATTACGGAAGATCATTTAGCCAAAAAGATTGCCGGACGGTCATCGCTCACCACGGGTGATGTATCGAGTGTAATTAAAAACCTGCTGGATGAAATGCCTGAATACCTGTTGATGGGTAGAAGCGTGAACCTGTCGAGTTTTGGAACTTTCCACCTGTCATTCGGCAGTGAGGGAGTCGAAAACAAAGATGAGTTCAATACCCGCATGATCAACCATGTCAAAGTAATTTTCACCCCCAACACGACATTTAAGCGGATGTTGGAAGAGATCAGTTTTGAGAGGGTGGAATAAAGTGAAAAGAACGGGTGGGATTTTTCCTGCCCGTGTTTATATATTTTTATAAACCTGGGAGAGGCCATTAGGGGGCCGCTCTGCGTTGAAACTCTTGATATAATTGAAAATAGAAAGTGGAAAATTGAAAATGATTTCGTGTGTAAGCATCATTTTCCATTTTCAATTATTATTATAAAATGAATCTCCAAAGTTTATCCTTCCATTCCCCGGCATAGTCTATCCCAATACGGGGTGTAGTGATATACTCCGGTTTTTCTCCTGAATCTTCAAGCCAGATTCTATTTGAAATCAAAGGTTCTCCATAAAATCCGGCATTGATTTGTAACCGTTTACAAACCCGTCCCGGACCGGAAACACCTTCAACGCCACGAATGAGAACGGCTTGTGGCTCGTCTTCATTTCCGGTAACAAAATTCAGCATCCAATACATACCATAAATGAGGTAAACATATATTTTTCCACCTTCCCCAAACATTACTTCAGTACGCTTAGTCCGGCCTTTGGAAGCATGGCAGGCTTTATCTTCAGGGCCACGATAGGCCTCTACTTCAATGATGCGAAAACGTTCTTCACTACCATCTTCATATTTTCTCACCAAATATTTTCCTAACAAATCGGGTGCAACAATTAATACATCTCTTTTGAAAAAATCCAATGGAATTTTACTCATTTTCAATCAATTTTTAAGCCAACAAAGTTAATTTTTTATTTCGTTCGATAAAAATGACTACCTTTGCACCCTCAAAAATAGTGGAAAGTGAAAAGTGGAAAATTGAAAATGATTTTACAACACACTTTCAATTTTCCACTTTCAATTTTCAATTTAATATGATTACAGTAAGCAATTTAGGTATCCAGTTCGGAAAGAGAGTTTTATTTCAGGATGTTAATTTAAAATTTACACATGGAAATTGTTATGGAATTATTGGCGCTAACGGAGCCGGTAAATCTACATTTCTGAAGGTATTGAGCGGCGACATGGAACCTACACAGGGTTTGGTTTCTTTTGGCTCTGGTGAACGGCTTTCCGTTTTGAAGCAAGATCACTTTGCTTACGATGAATATACGGTATTAGACACTGTATTGTTAGGCCACACTGTTCTTTGGGAAATCAATAAAGAAAAAGATGCTCTTTATGCCAAAGCTGATTTTACGGATGCCGACGGTGTTCGCGCTGCCGAATTGGAAGAAAAATTTGCTGAACTCGAAGGCTGGAATGCAGAAAGCGATGCCGCCAACCTCTTAAGCGGATTAGGTATCAAAGAAGAAATGCATAGCCGGTTGATGAAAGATGTCAGCGCCAAGGAAAAAGTGCGTGTATTACTTGCCCAGGCATTGTTCGGCAAACCCGATAACTTATTATTGGATGAGCCAACCAACGACTTGGATATCGACACCGTTATGTGGTTGGAAAATTATTTATCAGAATTTGAAAATACTGTTTTGGTTGTTTCGCACGACAGACACTTTTTGGATTCCGTCTGTACCCATACCGTTGATATTGATTACGGCGATATTAAATTATTTTCAGGAAATTACAGTTTTTGGTATGAATCGAGTCAGTTAGCGCTTCGCCAACAACAACAACAAAATAAGAAGGCGGAAGAAAAGAAAAAAGAATTGGAAGAATTCATTCGCCGTTTCAGCGCCAATGTGGCCAAATCTAAGCAAACGACCAGCCGCAAAAAGATGCTCGAAAAATTGAATATCGAAGAAATCAAACCTTCATCCAGAAAATATCCGGGAATTATTTTTACTCCTTCCCGTGAAACCGGAAACAAGATATTAGAAGTAAACGGATTATCAGCAAGTATCGAAGGTGAAACTTTATTCAAAAGTGTCTCATTTAATGTGGAAAAAGACGATAAAATCATCTTTTTATCTAAAGATCCACGAGCCATGACCGCTTTTTTCCAAATTATCAATGAAGAACAAAAAGCGGATGAAGGTACATTCGAATGGGGACAAACGGTTACAACAGCTTATCTTCCTTTAGATAACTCTACCTTTTTCAATACAGATATGAATCTGGTAGATTGGATTGCTCAATTTTCAGAAGATACCCACGAAGTTTATTTAAAAGGTTATTTAGGTAAAATGCTTTTTTCAGGAGAAGAAGTTTTGAAAAAAGCCAGTGTACTTTCCGGAGGAGAAAAAATGCGCTGTATGATTGCCCGTATGATGCTTAAAAATGCTAATTGCATGGTGTTGGATTCTCCTGCCAATCACCTGGATCTGGAATCTATTCAGGCATTTAATAATACATTGAAAAATTTCAAGGGAATCATTCTGATGTCGAGCCATGACCATGAATTTATTCAAACGGTTTGTAACCGGGTAATTGAACTCACTCCCAATGGAATTATTGATAAAATCATGGATTACGATGATTACATTACTTCGGAAGACATAAAAGCGCTGAGAAGTAAATTATACAAATAGGTTTCTAAGTTTTAGGTTTTAGGTTTGGCTTATGCACAACAAACGTAAAACCTAAAACATTTAAACAACAATTATGTCGTTCCTGCAAAAGAACAAAAATATTATTTATATAATACTCTCAATTACCTGCTTATTGCCCTGGATCACTCCTCCGGTGGCTTTATTTATGGGATTGATCTTTGCAATTGTATGCGGACGGGCATTTTCTGATTTCAATAAAAAAGCTTCCAAATATCTGCTTCAGATCTCGGTTGTAGGTTTAGGATTCAGTATGAATCTTCACGAAGCTTTAAAGTCTGGGAAAGAAGGACTTATATTTACGATTATTTCAGTAGTAAGTGTTATGTTGCTTGGATACTGGTTTGGAAAAAAATACAGAGTTAATAAAAATATTTCCTATCTGATATCTTCGGGAACTGCTATCTGTGGAGGAAGCGCTATCGCTGCCATCGGGCCTATCGTGAAAGCAAAGGAAAGTGAAATGTCCGTGTCACTCGGAACTATTTTTATTCTGAATGCCATTGCTTTATTCCTGTTTCCCCCTTTGGGAAAATTATTGCATCTCACACAACAACAATTCGGATTATGGGCTGCAATAGCAATTCACGACACCAGTTCAGTTGTCGGAGCAGGAGCTACTTACGGAACGGAAGCGCTGCACATAGCAACCACAGTCAAGCTCACCCGTACTTTATGGATCATTCCGTTGGCATTCGCTACTTCTTTGATTTTCAAGAATAAAAGCGATAAAGTGTACATTCCCTGGTTTATTTTCTTTTTTGTACTTGCTATGATTCTCAACAGTTTTTTGCCTTTTCCCGAATCTTTCAGTAATGGAATTGTATTCATCGCCAGAAAAGGTCTTACCCTAACTTTATTTATGATTGGCTCCGGTCTCTCTCTTCAAGTGTTGAAGCAAGTGGGATTAAAGCCTGTTTTTCTTGGAGTTACCCTTTGGTTTTTTATTTCCATACTCAGTTTGTCGGTAATTATATTTTGAATTAACGGAATACAAACGTATTTTTTTTATCTTTGCGACTTAGAAACTGTTTAAAAATTTACAAGTATACTATTTATAAATGAAACTGATTATGAAAGAAAAAATTCTAGTCACAGGTGGTGCCGGATATATCGGTTCACATACGGCAGTAGAGCTGCAAAATGCAGATTATGAAGTAATTATTATAGATAATTTGTCCAACTCCAATGCTGAAGTTATCGATGGCATTGAAAAAATTACAGGCATCCGACCTGCTTTTGAGGTTTTGGATTGCAATGATTTGGATGGATTAAAATTATTATTCGAAAAATATAAAGGCATTAAAGGAATCATTCATTTTGCTGCAAGCAAAGCAGTTGGAGAGTCAGTTCAAAAACCTTTATTATATTATCGCAACAACCTGGTTTCCCTGATTAATTTATTGGAATTAATGCCGGCTTATGGCATCGGAAATATTGTATTCTCTTCTTCCTGTACGGTTTACGGACAACCGGACATTTTGCCTGTTGATGAAAATGCACCTATCAAACCGGCTACATCTCCTTATGGAAAGACTAAACAAATGAATGAAGAAATTATTCATGATGCTGTTCATTCCGGAGCTCCCATCAAAAGTATCATCCTGAGATATTTTAATCCTATCGGAGCGCATCCGACAGCAGAAATAGGGGAATTACCCAACGGTGTTCCACAAAATCTGATTCCTTTCCTGACACAAACAGCGATTGGTATACGCCAGCAACTCAGTGTATTCGGAAGCGATTATGATACTCCTGACGGATATTGTATCCGTGACTTCATCAACGTGGTTGACTTGGCTAAAGCGCATGTGATTGCAGTAGAGCGGATGTTGCAGAAGAAATCAGACAAAGGAATTGAAACTTTCAATTTAGGCACCGGCCGCGGACTTTCTGTTATGGAACTGATCAATGCTTTTGAAAAAGCAACCGGAGTAAAAGTCAATTATAAGGTCGTGGATCGTCGCGAAGGTGATATTGAAAAAGTCTGGGCAAATCCTGATTATGCTAACAATGTACTTGGATGGAAAGCTATTGAAACCATTGAAGATACTCTTGATTCCGCCTGGAAATGGCAACTTAGATTGAGGGAGAGGGGAATCATGTAAGCCAAATTCTTCATTCTTCACTCGAAACTACTTTCCTGTAAGAGGCCAGAGCCAATTTATTATTCAGATAAGATTGAATAAGATTGATATATGCTTGTAACCAGGATAATTGAACCGATTGAACATCCAAAATTGAAACCCGGCCCTCTTCGTAACTAAATGTATGTAAATCCAGACTTTGTTGGGCAATATCCAGGTTTTCTTTTGCGATTCCGATTTGTTTTCCGGTTTCCCGTATGTTATTCAAAGCAGTACTTAATTCTTTTTTTATTTCATCTGCCATTATGCTCTGATCCAATTCTTTAGTAATTATCAGGGCTTTATTTTTGTTACGGCTATATTGACTTTTACCCCAATGAAAAATAGGAATACTGATACTGGCAAAAAGTCGTGGACTCCAAATCGTATTGTTATTCAGATTGAGTAAGAGCGTTCCATATTCCAAACTACCTCCACCATAGATTTTTGGTAAAAATTCACTTTGATCGATTTTTCCTTTTTGCTCTTGCAGATTAATTTCTTTTGTTTTCATTAAATAATCGGGTCGCCTTTGTAACACTTCCTCGTATGAAACAGGTTCGATAATAGAAACCATTTCCGGTAAAGAATCGGTCAGAATCAAGTTGTTCTGCGGAGATTCTCCCATCAAAATATTCAATATGATGCAATTGTTCTGAAATGATTGTTGAGCTTTTGACGACTGATAATCAGCATCTTTCAAACTGGTTTCTACCTTGAGCACATCCATTTTACTGATGAGTCCGTCATCATAACGTGTCTGAACGGTGTTATACAAATTTTTCAGGATATCCAGATAACGGATAGATGTATCCCAGAGAGATTTGCTTGCCGCTGTATTCCAATAAGTTAATTCTGCTGTATAAGAAATATTATCTACTGAAAGTTTTTCCATCAGATCGGCAATATCTTGCTGAATTTTCGCTGCATTGTAAGTCGCCGACAATTTACCTCCGGTATAAATACTCTGTGTTAACTGGCCTCCTGCGCTCCAGTTTAGCGGCTTTAACTCAAGACTCATACCTCCTAACGAAAGTACCGGAGGATTAAAATCATAATTGTAAGATGCAGTTCCGTCAATTTGAGGGAAAAAAGCTGTCTTAACCTCGCGTGTCGCATCTTTAGCCGCTTTAATCGTTTGCTGTGCAATTTTAACATTTTGATTATAAGACAAAACTTTTGCTTTATAATCCTCAATGGATAAGTTTGTTTGAGCATGTAGGAAACTGCAGGCTCCGTACATCATCAAACTATGTAGAATCAATCGCTTCATACTCATTTTTCACTTTTCTCTTTTAGTTTTTCACTTCCTCTTTTTCTTCATATTTTATTTTATAAATCGCAGAATAAGTCACCGGTAAAATCAGGATGGTCAGAATGGTTGCCATAAACAAACCGCCCATGATGGTTGCCGCCATTCCTCCGAACATGGCATCTCCCAGAAGAGGAACCATACCGACAATAGTTGCGGCGGCTCCTGTAGAAACGGGGATCAACCTGGTTTTAGCGGCATAAATAACGGAATCGAGCATATCTCTGCCTTCTTTTTCCTGTAATACGATTTCATCTACCAGAATGACGGCGCTTTTTACATTCATTCCTACCAATCCTAATAACCCTAACAGACTGAAAAAATCAAAATCTTTTCCCAATACGGCCAAACCGATTACAACTCCAACAAAAATCAGCGGAATCATCGCCATAATGGCCAGCGGACGTTTATAATTCCGGAACAGAAATAACAATACCAGAAAGATCAGGATTAATGTAATCGGCATTCCTGCATTGATCGAAGTATTGGCTTGATCCTGAGCATCCTGTTCACCTAGATAAGCCATTGTGTAACCTTCCGGAATTTTCATTTTTTCGTTCATTAATTTCCATACAGCCTGGAAAGTGGCGTTGGTATTGTTTCCCCGCGCGGGATCCATGCGGACAACAATGGTTCGTTCGCGTTGGAAATGCCAAAGCATGTTGTATTGATAAGTCAGTTTGAAGCTGTCTAATACTTGCTCCAGGATATAAGAATTCCCTTGTTGATCGAAAACCGGAAGCGTTTTCAGTTGATTTAGCTGTAATGAATTGATATTGGCATCTTTGAGCAATATAGGAATAGAAAGGTCGCGTTCGCGGTACATTCCGATAGGCATTCCGGTTGTTGAAAGTCCTAAACTTTGTGCTACATTCAACCGGCTCACACCCAATTGTCCGCCTTTTTCTTCTGAAAAATAGGGAGTATAAGTCGGAATCTTGTTGCCGAAATTGGTTCTTAAAAATTCTACCGGAGGACCTTCTTTCCGGATTAAATCCATTGCCTGGTCAGCCAACATTTGCAATGTATCGAATCTGTTGCCGCTGAATGTAATTTCAATAGCGCCATCAGATGGTATAGACAATTTGAAAAGCGAGGAACGACAAATCATATTCGGATGATTGTGCATCACATAATTGTAAAACTCATTTTCCCAATAAGCGGCAGAATCCTTGTTATTTACTTCTATCAATGCATTGGCGAAATTCGATTTTAAGCTATAGTTTGTACTGGCTAAATAATAACGTGGATGCGAATTTCCAAGTGATGTGGAAAATGTTTTGATTCCGGGTTGTTTCAGAAAATGATTTTCTATGTCTTTCATTTCTTCTGAAGTTCCGTTGATATTGTAACCATCCGGTAAAAATAAATCTGCCCTGAAATACGGTTTATCCATAAACGGAAAGAAATTAGACGGCAACATTTTCATAACCACCAATGATCCTATCAATAAAATAACGATACAAGTCAATGTTAATTTACGATGTTTGATCAGGACGCGAAGTATATTTTCAAATTTACCGTATATTTTTGTATCATACGGATCTTTAATGGCTTCTCCTTTATTTTCTTTCAGCATAAAATCACCGAAAGTTGTTGTTTGTGTTAATGCAAAAATCCAACTGAAAGCCAATGAGAGGGCTAAAACAACAAACAAAGGACGCACGATTTCTGCTGCAGCCGAAGCCGCCATGTAGAGCGGAAGAAATGAAATGATCCCTATACAGGTTGCCCCGAATAATCCCCACATCGGTTTGTTGGCTCCTTCGATCAATGCTTCCCTGCGTGACATTCCGCGTTTGATATTGTTTTTAGCGTTGTCTGCAACTACAATGGCATTATCTACCAACATTCCCATAGCGATAATGAAAGCCGCCAGTGACGAACGGTTCAATCCTGTGTCAAAAAATTGCATGGTAAATAAAGTTGCCGCAATACAAAATAGCAATGCCGTACAAATCAATGTAGTAGTTCTGAATTTGTAAAAGAAAAATAATAAAAAAACAACTACAAAAACCGATATCAATAAATTGATTATAAAATCATTGTTTGCCTGAGCTGCAACAGTATCTTCCGGATAGAGTTCCACCAATTCATATCCATAAGGTAATTGTGGTAAAATTTGTTTATTAATGACCTGGCGGACAAGCTTTCCTGCTTTCACCACATCTCTGTCCTGAGAAGAAGCAATGGCAATGCCGATAGCCTTTTTACCGTTTACCCTCAATATGGATTGAGCCGGTTCATAATATCCTTTTTCAACCACAGCAATATCGCCCAGATGAACCATTCCTCCGGCATTGGTTTTTATCAATTGCTGTTTAATGTCTTTAATTGATTGATAAGTAGCTTGTGCTATGACGTTGATATTCAATGCTCCGACTTCTTTCGACCCTACAGCAATTTCTTTATTTTGCTGGTTCAGGGTCATGATGATCTCATCAGGAGAAACCCCTGCATTGGCTAGGCGGTCAGATGGGATGAATATATTCACCACTTCAGTCTGTTCTCCGACCATACTGATTTTCCGTACGCCATCTACAGGAGTAAGTATTGTTTTAATCTCCTCGGCTTTATCTCTCATTTCCTGATAAGAAATCCCGTCGTCAGCCGTTAATCCGAAATAAATTCCAAAAACATCACCAAAGTCATCATTTACTACAATGCTTCCTGCTCCTGCCGGCAGTTTGGGCTGAACGTTATAGACTTTTTTCCGTAACTCATCCCACATCTGACTCATAATGGCAGGTTTGGTTCCGGAAAGCAATTCGATGTTGATATAGCAATATCCTGCATAAGATTCACCTTTAATGCGGCGGACATTGGGCATGGTTTGAATTTCCCGTTCGATGACCGTTGTGATCTGTTGTTCGACTTCTTCAGCAGTTGCACCAGGATACTGACAAATCAATACCGCTTGCTTCATTACAAAAGGAGCATCCTCTTTTTTGGGTAGCTGGTCGAAAGCAAGAATTCCTCCGATGGTAAAAAGCACCAGGAAGAAGTAGATAACTAATTTATTATCCAGTGAAAATTTGGCCGGACTCATGGTTCGATAATTTTGACGTGTTCACCATCAGATAGCATAGTGAAACCAGCTGTTGCGATACGATCTCCTTCTTTCAATCCGGAAAGAATCACAATATCTTTTTCTCCCGAAAGGTCTCCGGTTTCAACGGGAACTTTGTGTACAACAGCATTGGACTCATCTACTTTCCAAACATAATTTTTATTGTTACCCGGATCTGTATAAATACAAATGAGAGGAATGATTAACTGTGTATTTTGAGTTGTATCTTTTGAATCAATCCTCACGTTACAGGTGTATCCGGGCATGACCTTTACTTTTTTCGGATTGTAAGCCGGATCATCTATCTTAATGATTACAGGAATACCAGAACCTCCAACTGATGAAGTAATAATTTCTTTCACTTTGGCTTTATAAAATACGCCTTTCTGAACGTCCAATTCCACACTACATTTGAAATCATTGTCTGCAAACTTTGCATTTGTTTCCGGAAGTATAAAACGGAATTGAATTTTCTGTGGATTATTCAGTTTGATGATTTTTTCTCCTGCCATTACCTGTTGATGATTTTCAACATATTTTTTTTCCACATTTCCTGCAAAAGGCGCTACAAGACGGGTATATGACATGTCATTCAAAGCCTGATTGTAAACTGATTTGCTGTTTTCGTAAGCTGCAGCCGCAATTTCGTATTCCTGTTTGGAAATCGCACTTTTGTCATATAGTCTTTTATATCTCTCCATTTGCGATTGAGCTTGTCGAAAACTTGCTTTAGCAGAAGATAATTTCAGGTTATAGTCATGCGGATCCAGACTTCCGACCAACTCGCCGGCTTTCAGGTTTTGTCCTTCCTGAATATCGAAATGAAGTAACATTCCACTCACCCGGAAAGTCAGGTAAGAATATTCTTCTGCTTCTGCATAACCCGGAAATATTTTTCCTGAAAACATACTACTGCTTACTTTCATTGTTTTTACAGGACGGATTATTTTTTCATGCGGTTTCTCTTTACATGATGGTAAAAAAAGAAATGAGAGACCAAGAAAAAAAAGAAAAGATTGTTTCATAAGGATTTGAGTTATAACATGTGCTATTAGTTTGTTTTTTATAGAAAAACAACTATAGGGTGAAAAAAGTTCTGGAATGCTAATACAATGATGCTAATTTCGGCTTGCCTTAAGTGAAAAGTTTGATTATATGTAGATCAATTTTTAGTTTTAGTTTTTAACTTTTACCTTGTCTATCCTGTTATTATCCATTTTCAATACTTCAAAAGTATAATTTTCCCAGAAAACGCTATCTCCTACAGAAGGGATACGTTCCAATTTATCCAGAATGTAACCTGCTAAAGTTATATAGTGAGTCATACTTGGATCCAGGACATCATCATCCAAACCAACTTTTTCAAGGAATTCCACAAATGGAATCTGCCCATCCACTATAAGGCTTCCATCGGCCTGTTCTACAGATTTATATTCGAATTCATCTGTTTCCGAAATGTCGCCAACCAAAGCGTCCAGAATATCATTCAAAGTGACAATTCCTTTCACATTCCCGAATTCATCAATGATAACTGCTTGATATATGCGTTGTTTCTGAAAACGCTCCAACACATGATATGCTTTACTTGTTGCAATAACCATTTGTACCGGACGGGATATTTTTTTCAAATCTGTAATTGTCTGCTCAAAATTATCACCAATCAGGTCTTTGGAATACACGAATCCGATAATATTGTCCAAATCTCCTTCACACAAAGGATAAGCTGTATGTTTGTTGCTTAATATAGTTTCTTTGATTGTTTCCGGATCATCCTGAAGATCGATCCAAACCACTTCATTTCTGGGAGTCATCAAGGTTTGTACTTTTCTGTCGCCCAAACTAAACACATTTTGTATCAATTCTTTTTCTGTTTCTTCAATGATTCCACCTTTATGACTTTCGGCAATAATTACTTTCAGTTCTTCTTCCGAATGAATATCTTCCTGTTCATGAACCGGCTGAATACCAATCAGTTTTAATATCAAATTGGCCAATCCGTTCAGCAACCAGATCATCGGACGGAATATAAAGTAGAATATTTTCAAGGGAAGTGAAACAAAAAATGTTACAGGTACCGGTTTACGGATGGCCATTGATTTAGGCGCCAATTCCCCAAGTACAATGTGCAAAATAGTAATGGATAAAAAAGCTATTAAAATTGATAACTTGCTCAAAAAAGCCGTTTGAATGCTAATCCCGAATAATCCGAAAATATTTTGAATAATGGCGGTAAAAACATGTTCACCCACCCAACCTAAACCAAGCGATGCAATTGTAATTCCAAGCTGTGTAGCAGCCAGATAGCCATCCAGATTTGCTATAATTTTTTTAGAAGCGGCAACTACAGCTTTATTGGCATTTTTTTTCACCTCGATCTGTGATGATCTGACTTTGACTATCGCAAATTCAGCGGCCACAAAAAAACCATTCAGGAATACGAGAAATATGGTAAATAAAAATTCGAGTGTCATAGATATCAGGCTTTATATTTCACCCATTTGATTAGTTCCTTTATACTAGGTTTTTTTCCATACATCAATATACCCACTCTATATATTTTAGCAGAAAATTTAACTACTAAAATGAATGTTGCATAAAGAATAAAGATAGACAGTAATTTTTCCCAAAGAGGAATGTCGAAAGGCAAACGAACCATCATCACAATAGGCGATGTGATCGGAATCATAGATGCCCAGAAGGCCAAAGGTCCGTCAGGATTGTGCATGCTATACATGCCTGCGTATATCCCAAAAATGATCAATACCATAATTGGCATCATAAATTGTTGCGTATCTTCCTGACTATCAACAGCAGATCCGATAGCAGCAAATAACGAAGCGTATAGCATATATCCTCCGATAAAATAAATCAAAAAAGAAAATAATATTTCAATCCTATTGATAGAAGAAATCATACCTAATGCTTTCCTCATCATTTCAGGGTCTTGCTGGCTACCGGCCATCATCATATCGGTATTTGAAGGAACTTCTCCGAAAAATGAAATTCCAACAAAACTGAAAATGGTAATGATTATCACCCATAAAAAGAATTGAGTCAAACCCACTAAACCGACTCCGATGATTTTTCCCATCATCAGATCAAAAGGCTTAACGGACGAAACCATTACTTCCAGGATCCGGTTTGTTTTTTCTTCCAGAACTCCCTGCATAACCATCCCTCCATAGGCAAGAATGAATATGTAAATGATCATTGTTAAAGTCATTCCGAGAACGGAAGCCAATTCGGCAGATGAAACCTCTTCTTTTCCATCTTCATCCCATTTGATGGTTTGCATTTTGATGGAAACTTTACTTTCATTCAGGATCTCTTTTAAATTGGGTATATTGTAAGATGCCAATTTTTCATCATGCAAATAATTATCCAATGTCTGATTAATAGAGCGCGACAAATCCGGAGTAATCTGTTTGGATGAATAAAGTGTGATTGCCGCCGGATTTTTTAACAAATCATCTGTAATAACGAGCGTGGCATAGATGGCATCATCCGATTTTTTACGATATTCTTCCAGCTCCTTATCTGCATTTTTAAATATATAACCACTTTCTCCCTTTTTTAAAACAGGCAGATATTTTCCGGTCTGATCAATCACTACTACCACTTTTTCTTTACTGTCTTTGATTTGAGCCAACCACAAGGGCACAAATACCAAAGCCGCAAATAAGACCGGCATCAGGAAAGTCAGCAACAAAAACGATTTTTTTCTGACCCTGTTTAAGTATTCTCTTTGGATAACAATTCCTATTTTACTTTTCACTGTGATACGGTTTTTATAAATATATCGTTCATGGATGGTATTTCTTCTTCAAAAGAAATAATATCGCATTTTTCTGATAAATAATTGATTAATTCTGAATTAGAAGCTTTTCCCTCTTTATGTAGCCAAATGATTTTGGAGTGATATTCGTCTTTTTCATCAATCACAGAATATAAAGCCGGATTTTCCTGCAATGTATCATCTTTGCCAATACCTATTCTGAAGATATTTGTCCGGAAACGGGAACGAATTTCCTGTACATTTCCTTGCAAAACAACTTTGGATTTGTTTATCAAAGCAATTTCTTCACAAATTTCCTCAACCGAAGCCATATTGTGAGTAGAAAAAATGATTGTTTTTCCTGCATTCTTCAACTCCAGAATCTCTTTTTTCAACAATTCCGTATTAACTGGATCAAATCCGCTGAAAGGTTCGTCAAAAATCAATAGTTCAGGTTCGTGAACAATGGTAATGATAAATTGGATTTTTTGTTGCATTCCTTTCGAAAGCTCTTCCAGTTTTTTGTTCCACCAACCGGTAATTCCGAATTTTTCAAACCAGACTTTCAATCTTTTAACTGATTCATCGTGACTTAAACCTTTGAGTCTGGATAAATAGATGGCTTGTTCTCCGACTTTCATCTTTTTATATAAACCTCGTTCTTCAGGAAGGTAACCTATATTGTATATATCAGAGGAAGCAAACGGACGTCCTTTGAAAACAACCTCACCCTGATCGGGAGCGGTAATACGGTTAATAATACGAATCAGTGTTGTTTTTCCTGCCCCATTAGGCCCTAATAAACCAAAAATTTTTCCTTCGGGTACAGCAATACTGACATCATTCAAGGCCAAATGATTGGTATATTGTTTGACAACGTTTTTTGCTTCTAAAAAATACATGTCGATTTTTAATTATAAGAAGGCAAATTTAATAAATTTATCACAATCGCATACTACTCATGTAAAAAAATAGAACTAATATGTAAAAAATACAAAATTTTTGATATACATTTGTACCATCTTTCATTTTCATGTTCACAATTTTATGAAAAACTCTTACATCTTTAAATATGTAATTATAGTCATGGGATTAACCTTAAATACTCTGCATGCAACCTCCCAAGACTATAACAGCAAAGATATTGAATGTCTGGAGGAAATGAAGAACAACAATCTTCAAAACACATTGAATTGGACAGATAATGATTATGATTCCTGGCAGGGAGTTACCTGGAATAGTTCGACTCCCAGACGAATAGTCGGACTTGATGTTTCACAATCTTCACTGAATACACTGGACATAAGCTACCTGACAGAATTAAACTGGCTGATCTGCAAAGAAAATAAGATTTCCGCTTTAACCGGTTTATCAGAACTAAAAAAATTGACAACATTGGATTGTTCTTTTAACAATCTGACAAGCCTCCAGGGATTGGGTGATTTGATCAGCCTGAAAATTTTGTACTGTAACGATAATAAATTGACCAACCTGAACGATTTAGACAAATTAACTAATCTGACAGATATCGATTGTTCCCACAATTCCATACTATCATTACCAGACTTTAATCAATTACAAGGTTTAAAATCTTTGAATTGTTCTGTTAATCAGCTAAGTAACCTTCCATCAGGAATTGATCAATTAAAGAAATTAAAAATACTTCATTGCTCATCCAATAAAATCTCAAAGTTGCCGGAAATAGAACAGCTTTCCGAATTAACATGGCTTGATTGCGGAGACAATTATATTACTTCTTTACCGAATCTTAGCAATCTGAAAAATCTGGAAACATTGTGGTGTCACTCCAATCAATTAACGACCTTGCCGGAACTGATTAAATTAACGAATCTAAAATGGCTGAATTGTGGTGATAATCAACTCATTTCAATGCCGGATCTATATAGTCTGAAAAATTTAGAAGTATTGTGGTGTTATTCAAATAAACTTACAAAATTGCCGGATTTGACATACTTAATCAACTTGGAATGGCTTTATTGCGGCAATAACAACCTTAGCACAGACAAGCTCTACAAAATAAACAAACTTACCCAACTCTCCTGTATAAATAATCATTTTTGCTTAAGCGACTTAAATTTTCTTTCCAAAGTGATGGATGAAAAATTAGCAGGAGACCAATATGATGTATTTAAAACAGAAGAAATATCGGCAGGAAGTGTGATAGATTTTTCCAGTCAAGCTTATTTTAATCAACAACCAACAGAATTCAAGGTTACAAAAAATAATCAGGATGCGGTTGAAGATGAGGATTATTCTATTAATAATGGTGTCATTTCATTTTTAACTTCGGGAAAATACATTGTAGAAATGAGCAATCCGTCTATTTATGATGATATAGGCATAATAAAAGTCTTTACAACGCCAATCACAGTTCAATCTACATCAACCAAAGGCAATCAGATTCAGGATCCTATTGTTTTGATATACCCGAATCCTGTCGAAAGGGATCTATTTATTAACAGCATTTCGGAAATATTGGATATCAATATTTTTGATATAGATGGAAGAATGGTTTATAAAGGAATAACAAACAAAATATCTGTAGCTAATTGGAATAAAGGAATATATTTAGCTCATATTAAAACAAGTGCGGGAAATATTGTCCAAAAAATTATAAAAAAGTCAATGTAGTTAAAAAAGGATGAAGGTTTATGTAATTATATTAAACTATAAACTATTAAAAACCAACAACTAACGCAGAACGGCCCCCTAGTAGCCTCCTCATTCGGGAGTAAGAGTGAAGAATTTTTCTTATGTATAAATTCTTCACTCTTTTTTATTTTTTATTTTTTCATACTCCTCTGTCTTACAACCTCATATGTAAGAACAGCAGCGGCAGCAGAAACATTCAGAGAATCAATTGTTCCAAATAGAGGAATTTTGACCATTTCATCACAAATTCTCAGGTTATCAGCAGAAATACCGAAATCTTCTCCTCCCATGATAATAGCGACAGGGTCTGTATAATCAACAGATGTATAATCGTTTACAGCCTTTTCTGTAGCAGCGATCACCTTAAAACCTGAATCTTTCAGGAAACGAACAGCATCATTGATACTTTTTTCTTTACAAACAGGAAGTGTGTGCAAAGCTCCTGCCGAAGTTTTAATTGCATCCGCATTCACAGAAACACTATTCTTCGGAGGAATAACAACCGTATCTACTCCTGCACACTCGCAAGTACGTGCGATAGCTCCAAAATTGCGGACATCAGTAATTCCATCCAATAAAACAATGAAAGGGAGTTTTCCTTCTTCATACAAAAAAGGAACAATATCTTCCAGTTTCTGATAAGTAATCGCTGAAATAAAAGCAATTACTCCCTGATGATTTTTACGGGTCAACCGATCCAGTTTTTCCTGAGGCACTCGCTGAACAGGAATATCCGTTCCTTTAACCAATGAAAATAATTCGCGGGTCAATTCACCTTGGAAATCTCTTTTAATCAATATTTTATCAACTTCTTTACCCGCCTGTATAGCTTCGATTACGGCGCGGGTACCGAAGATCATCTCGTTTTCTTTAATCATATAAAAATAAACTTTTCACTTTTAGCTTTTATCTTTTAACTCCTAATAGTTCTTTTGCATTTGCAACCGCAGCCTCCGAAAGATCAGAACCACTTAACATCCGGGCTATTTCCCTGATTCTTTCTTCCTGAGAAAGTTGCCGTATATGAGTTGCTGTAGTTTCACCTCCATCTTCCTTATAAACAAAATAATGAGCATTACCCTGGGATGCAATCTGAGGCAGGTGAGTAATAGTAATGACTTGCATCACATCACCCAGTTCATGCATGATATTTCCCATCTTATCAGCAATTTCACCGGAAACTCCGGTATCGATCTCGTCAAAAATAATGGAAGGCAGAGAGATAGCACCTGCTATCAACGATTTAATTCCCAACATCAACCGTGAAATTTCACCACCGGAAGCAACTTGGGCAACAGGAAGTAAAGGTGAGTTTTTATTCGCTGAGAATAAATAAGTTACAATATCAAAGCCACTTATGTCTGGATTTGCTTTGTCTTTCCAATCACATGAAAATCGCATGTGTGGCATTCCTAAAGGAGAAACTTTTTCGATCAGTTTTTCTTCCAGTTTTTGGGCAGTTTTCTGGCGAAGCGTACGAATCTGCTGGCCTAAATTTAATAATTGATCGAATATTTCGTCCAATTCTTTTTCCAAATGATGGATTTGTTCATCAAAAGTATCGATCGTATTGATTTTCTGCCCGATTATATGATGAATCTCGATCAATTCTTCCACAGAACTGACTTTGTGTTTTTGTTGAAGAGAAAAAATCAGATCAAGTCTTTCATTCAGAGTCTGAAGGTGCATCGGATCATATTCCAACGTATCTTTTTGTTTATCAATGTCCTGAGCCAAATCTTTCAAATCAAAATAAGAGGTTTGAATACGTTCTGCCGCTTCTTTCGCTGAGGGATAAATTTTTGTCAATGACTGGGAAATGGAAAGCGCTTCTTTCAATGTCAGAATCAAGCCTTTTTCTTCATCGGATAAAATCTGGGAAAGATGGAATAAGTTAGACTTTATCTCTTCCATATTGGATAAAGTTTTGATTTCTTCTTCCAAAGGTTGTTGTTCTCCGGCAATCAGCTTGGCTTCTTCCAGTTGCTGGTATTGAAAACGAAGATAATCTTCTTCCTGGCGACTTTGATCCGTCTCTTTTTTCAATGCTTCCAAACGTCCTTTTACAGATGTATAATCGGTAAATGCTTTTCTATAGTTTGAAAATAACTCAGGATTTCCGGACAAAACATCGATCACCCGCATTTGAAAACGGTCATCACCCAACAACAGGTTTTGATGTTGTGAATGAATATCGATCAACAGGTTGCCTAAATCTTTCAGATCAGCCAAACCTACAGGCGAATCGTTGATGAAAGCACGGGATTTCCCATTCGAGAATATTTCACGCCTCAATATGCAATGTTTCTCATCGTATTCAAGATCTCTTTCTTCAAAAAAAGATTGCAAAGCATAAGAAGAAATATCAAAAACACCTTCGATCAGACATTTATCTTCATTCTGTTTGATTGATTTAGTATCAGCTCTTTGTCCTAAAATAAGGGATAAAGCGCCTAAAATGATGGATTTCCCAGCTCCGGTTTCTCCTGTAAGTACCGAAAAACCTGAACGAAAATTGATTTCTAACTGGGATATTAACGCGTAATTTTGTACGGTTAAAGATATTAACATAATTTTTAGTTCTTAATTATTTTTTCATCGGCTCAAGCCTGTACGACATAGCCGGGTATATATTATTCAACATATCATATCCATCTCTTTTTTCCTGAGAAGATGCAGTTGAATAAATATTAATAAGTTCGTCTAATTTGCAGTCTGCAAAAAGTTGTAATAAAATAGAACCGGGCTTTAATTCTTTTATTTCTTTAAGGGCGGGTAAAGCATTAATGATGGTAGTCCGTCCCCTATCAGGATTGGCTGCCATTTCGTCTAAACCTCTGCGATGATAGATATACCAGAAATTCCGGAAAGAACTCAAACTTTCATCGGTCAAAGCTGTGATAACCCCATGCCTGCTATTTTCCTTCTCAAATGGAGTCCATCCGGTCCACGCTGAATATGATTGTGCCAATGATGCAATTTGTTGAGCCTGATGAAAATATGGGTTCCCACCCATCGGAGAAAAACTATCGAAATCCATTCCCAAAATAATGTATATATAAAAGACAACCGTAGCAACCAGGTTGTTTTCAATATTTGTTTCCACATATTCAATCGGAGTATTTTCCATGTATGAAAAACCTAATTGTACATCTCTGTAATTAAAAATTGTAGTAATATATTGGGAATTGAAAACGGGACGGCGGGCCTGAACTTGTATTTCTCCCTGATATGCACCTTCATCCGAAGCCTGATTGATGATGACAGTAAAAGTACAATCGATTTTCTCTACCGGAGAAAAAGATGCGTGAGACCACTTCCTGCCATTAATAAATTCTGTCAGATTAGTTTGGAGAGATGTATATACATTTTTGTTTGTTCCCTGTATTTTATCGCTATTCACAATTACCCTGGCGTTCAACTCCTGTGCTGAAAGTGAATTCCAACAAAAAAGGGAGAATAAAAATATCGAAATGTACAAGAATCTTAATTTCATCACTTATTTTTTTAGGACTATTTCTAATTTGTCGATAATATCGTTGGCTACATCTTTTTTACTCTTCAAGGAAAATTTTTCTATAGTACCTTTTGAATCGATGATTTCAATTTTATTGGTATCGGTTTGAAAGCCTGCACCTTTGTCTTGTAACGAATTAAGTACAATAAAATCCAGATTTTTCTTTCTTAACTTTTCAAGAGCATAAGATTCTTCGTTGTTGGTTTCCAAAGCAAAACCGACTAAGACCTGATTTTCTTTTTTTATTTTACCAACCGAAGCGGCGATATCTTTATTCGGATGCAACCGGATTGTTAACTCTGAACCGTCTTCCCTTTTTATTTTTACATTAGATTGATTATCAGGACGATAATCGGCTACTGCTGCACAAAAAATGCCGGCATCCATCTCTCCAATATTCTCTAACACAGCTTGATACATCTGATCTGCTGATTCTACATCAATCCTTTTTATTCCCGGATGATTGGCTTTTAAATGAACCGGACCGGAAATCAAAATGACTTCAGCGCCTCTTTCGGCACAAACCCCGGCCAAAGCAAAACCCATTTTTCCGGAAGAGTAGTTACCTATAAAACGTACAGGATCTATCTTTTCATATGTGGGACCTGCGGTTATCAGTATTTTTTTTTTCAAAAGGGAATATTGTTTGGCGAAAAATAATTCCAGCATAGACACAATATTGTCCGGTTCTTCCATCCGACCTTTTCCTTCCAAGTGACTGGCAAGAAAACCTTCGCCCGGTTCAATTATATGATTTCCGAAACTTTTCAATAAAGCCAGATTTTTTTGAGTCGATGGATGGGCATACATATCCAGATCCATAGCTGGAGCAACAAAAACAGGAGCTTTCATTGACAGATAAGTCGTAATCAGCATGTTGTCGGCAATACCGTTAGCCATTTTACCAATAGTGGCAGCTGTTGCCGGAGCAATAATCATCGCATCTGCCCACAAACCCAGATCTACATGACTGTGCCAGGTTCCATCATTGGCAGTAAAAAACTCACTGACAACCGGTTTTCCTGTCAAAGCCGACAAAGTAACAGAGGTAATAAATTCTTTTCCCGCAGGAGTGATTACGACCTGAACTTCTGCTCCTTTTTTTATCAAAGCCCTGACTAGATAAGCGGCTTTGTAGGCTGCAATACTTCCGGTAATTCCTAATACTATTTTTTTACCTTTCAACATATGGCTTCCCTTTGCTTTTTCATTCATAAAAACGCTGCAAGTTACGTATTTTTTAAGACTTTGGAAAATGAATTTGACATCGGGTAGGATATGGTCAAGTGTTTAGTAAATGTTTCGGATGAGCAGTATTTGACACTGTTTAAAAAATTCACATCAGCAAAAACTGTTTGAAATCAGTGAAGTTTTTGGACAATTCGATACTTTGCTTTTTTCCCTTCATAAATGCCTGAAGTTTAGCAGGTATTTCTATTTTTTCTCCGATAATATTTTCTACGGTTTCCAGAAATTTAGCAGGGTGAGCTGTTTCTAAAAAGATTCCGGTTTCATCTTTCTGTAAACCATCCAGTAAAGCCTGATATCCGCAGGCTCCATGCGGATCGAGTAAATATTTTATTTTTTGATAACAGGTTTTGACTGTTTTACTGATTTCTTCATCAGTATATCTGTATCCTGTAATTTCCTCACATATAGCGCTATGAGAATGATTATATAAATCTAAAATCCGGGCAAAATTACTTGGATCCCCCACATCCATAGCATTGGCTATTGTTGCAATCGAAGGACGAGGATTATATTTTCCCAAGTTCAAATATTCAAGAAAAACATCATTACGATTATTGGCAGCAATAAAACGTTTGACCGGTAAGCCCATTTTTTTTGCAAATAATCCGGCAGTGATATTACCAAAATTTCCACTGGGCACACAAAATACCATATCTTTCGCTTTTCCTTGTTCTTTCAATTGGGCATAAGCATAGAAATAGTAGAATGATTGAGGCAGAAAACGGGCGACATTGATGGAATTGGCTGAAGTTAACTCTAATTTAGCATTCAGATCCGAGTCCATGAATGCTGATTTAACCAGTGCCTGACAATCGTCGAAAGTTCCATCAATTTCCAAAGCAGTGATATTTTGTCCTAAAGTAGTGAACTGACATTCTTGTATCGGACTGACTTTTCCTTTAGGGTAAAGCACATATACATGAATACCCGGAACTCCGAGAAAACCATTGGCTACAGCGCTTCCCGTATCTCCTGAAGTGGCAACCAGTACGTTGACATTGTCTAATCCTTGTTTTTTAATAAAATATCCAAGCAAGCGAGCCATAAAACGGGCGCCTACATCTTTGAAAGCCAATGTTGGTCCATGATATAGTTCCAGGCTATAAATCTGATCATCGATATGAACAACAGGTGTATCGAAATTTAACGTATTGTACACTATTTCTTTCAGGACATCAGCTTCCATATCTTCTCCAAAAAAGGCTTCAGCGACTGTAAAAGCTATTTCCCGGAAAGACATTTTCCCTATTTTTTCAAAAAAGGATGCAGGTAATTGTTTAATTTTTTCAGGCATATAAAGCCCTCTATCTGTTGCCAAGCCTTTGATGACGGCAGTCGATAAATCTGCAAGTGGAGCTTGTTTGTTAGTGCTGTAATATTTCATTTTTATTTGGTTACAAGTTACGGGTTACAAGTTACTGGTTATGGGTTATTAGTTACGATCACAGGTAACATTGCACTTGTAACTTGTAACTCATAACTATATTCACAACGTTTTTTTTCTCAATTCAAAATCACGTCCCAAGTATTTTTCTCGTACAATAGGATTTTCGGCCAATTCTTCTGCCGTACCCTGAAATAATACCTTTCCTTCGAACAAAAGATATGCACGATCGGTGATACTGAGCGTTTCATGTACATTATGGTCAGTAATAAGGATACCGATATTTTTATGTTTTAATTTTCCTACAATTTGTTGAATATCCTGAACAGCAATCGGATCCACTCCGGCAAAAGGTTCGTCCAACATGATGAATTTAGGATCGATTGCCAGACAGCGGGCAATTTCAGCACGACGGCGTTCTCCTCCCGAAAGTCTGTCTCCCAGGTTTTTACGCACTTTATGTAAGCCAAATTCTGCAATCAGGCTTTCCAGTTTTTCTTTTTGATATTCAGGTGATTTATCTGTCATTTCCAGAACCGAACGAATATTATCTTCTACTGTCATTTTACGAAAAATGGAAGCTTCCTGAGCCAGATAACCAATACCGTTTTGAGCTCTTTTATACACCGGAAATTGTGTAATTTCCATATCGTTAAGAAAGATTTTCCCTTCATTAGGCATAACCAAACCTACAGTCATATAAAAAGTGGTTGTCTTTCCCGCGCCGTTGGGGCCTAATAATCCTACGATTTCTCCTTGTTTAACATCAATAGATACATGGTTTACAACAGTTCTCGCCCGGTATTTTTTTACCAGATCTTCCGTTCTGAGAACCATTTGTTTGTACTCTTCTTCCATTTTGAAAATATTTTGAACAAAAGTACATGAAATTTTTAATTTAACATGCTATATTTGTAACTCATAAACATAATGAAATTAATTTCATTGCTTAATATTGAAAGTTTAGCCTCTAATTTTTTGAATTTCAACTTTCAATATTAAATTTTCAACAATCATAAAAAATTTAATATGAAGAAAAACATTTTTAAACTGAAGAAAAAACAGTCTAAAGAGATTGCAGAAAATCTCCAAAGTAAAATCAAAGCAGGATTTAAAGAAAATAATAAAGAGATCAAGGCGCTTCCAACCTACATAAATCCGAATAAAAATGTGAAAGACGGAAAAGTGCTTGTATTGGATTTAGGAGGGACTAATTTCAGGGCTGCAATTATTGAATTTTCTAAAGGAAAAGTAATTATTCATCCTGAAAACGGATTAGAAAAGAATCTGACAAAATATATGAAAGACGATTCTAATCCTAAAAAGGAATTTCCGGCTGATGAATTATTCGAAAAAATGGCAGATCTGATCAGTGGTCTCGATTTAAAGGGAGTAACCTCTATCGGATATTGTTTTTCATATCCGGCCGAATCGATGCTCAACGGTGATGCCACCCTGATTAAGTGGACCAAGGGTGTTAATATACCTGAAATGGTTGGGAAGGCCACCGGAAAGTTATTGCTTGACTATCTGAACAAACACAAAGCTATTAAAGCTAAAACACAATTCACGTCCATCAAAGTAATCAATGATACGGTAGCCAGTCTTTTTGCCGGTGTTTCTTTGCCTGATTATGATTCATATATCGGATTGATCGTAGGTACCGGTACTAATATGGCAAGCTTTTTCCATGCTGATAAAATAAAGAAACTGAATGTTGAATATAAAGAAAAAGGATTGATCCCAGTCAATCTTGAATCAGGAAACTTTCAACCTCCTCATTTAACGACTATTGATAAATTGGTCGATGCAATGTCCGGTTCACAGGGAGAACAACTTTTTGAAAAAGCAATTTCAGGATTTTATTTGGGAAAAATACTCAAATATGTATTTCCATCCGATGAAGTTGAAGAAAACTTCGATGCCCGGAAATTGACCACCATCATGAATTATCCTGACATACATAAAAAGAAATATGTACGTGTAGCCAGATGGATTTATATAAGATCTGCTCAACTTGTAGCTTCATCTCTTACCGGTTTGATCCTTGAATTAGTTGCTCAGGATAAGTCTATTAAAAAAATATGCTTAACTGCGGAAGGAAGTTTGTTCTGGAGCGAAGACAAAAAAGGCAAAGATTATAATAAATTAGTTTTGGAAGAACTACATAAACTTCTGGCTGACTTTGGACATGGAGACATCCATGTTGATATCAACAGACTGGAAGATGCTAATTTGATCGGATCGGCAATTGCTGCACTATCCTGATCAAAGGGGAGTTGAAAATAGAAAGTGGAAAGTGGAAAATGATTTCGTGTATAAACATCATTTTCCATTTTCCACTTTCCATTTTCAATTATTTGTCAAAGGTTCCAACGCAGAGCGGCCCCCTAATGGCCTCTCCCAAGCACTCCGCACTCTGGTTTGTGTTAAAAGGAATAAAAAGAACCGTGCGGGTGTGGAATTGTCTGCGCTGGCATGCCTTTGTATCCGTTTCACAACGGAAATGTTAAAATGTTAAACAATTCGTTTGAGTTTGAACCTTGTTAGTGTTAAAAAATCAAGGTGCCGTTTGAGAAGCATAAAAATAGATTACGCTTCCATTTTGCAAAATAGTTCCGAATGGCACTCCAGTTGGGTAGTTGCTTAATTTGGTGGAGGTTCCTTGACTTACTGTACCCATCGTTCTAATATAACCTCCAAGTGATACATACATAGCGTTGGCAAAACCATTAAAAGTATATGATCCATTACTTATTTTAATATTACCCCCGTCAGCTATTAATCCACCATATGCACTTCCTCCTGTTCCTGTTATTGTATTCGCTTTACTAGATGCTAATATAATAGTTGCATCTGTATGTGCAAAGAAACCTCGCCAATTAACATTAGCTTTTATATTAGCATCATTAACAAGACTAAAACATCCATAAGTATCAGCATAAACAAGTGTATTGGAAACTTTTTTTGTGGCATCAACAGTTGCATTATCAAGTCTTATATTTGCTCCGGTGCTTACAGAGAAAATATAGCTATAGGTTCCGTTGAATGTTAGGGATGATCCGACAGCATGAAAACCGGAAGACTCAGAAACGCCTATTGCCATACCTGTATCAGAAAGAAATGTGGCAGCTCCCGCCAATGTGATCAATGAATTTCCCACAGCCAACATATTTGTGTTACAATTCAACTTATCTATAGTAAATGATGATAATTTTGATACATAAATGCCTCCAACAGTCGTAGTAATGGTTCCTGATGAAACATTAAACGCTGAGTTATTTTCTACAATAATTGAGGCGGCAGTAATGTCTGCTTGAGCGAATGATAATGATGAAGAAGCGTTAATAGCCAACACTCCACCCACATCAAATGTATATGCTACTGCTGATCCAGCAAATAAACTATTTGAAAAATTACAGGAATTAGTAACTGTTGCTTTAACCCCTGATAAAAGAAAAAGATATGAATACACACAATTTATAAATGATATTTTAACTTCACCACTTAAAGAACAAGTAGTATTGGTAAAAACTAAGTTACCGATTGTAGATCCAGCAATACCATTTAGCTCGATATGGGGAATTGTTCCTCTTGCAGATAAACCGCCTACATTTCCTTTACAAACAAATTTTACAGCCCCAGCTTCTACTTGATTAAATATTTTCTGAGATTCTATGTCATATGCTCGTTGTAAAGTTTTGTAAACCCCGGTACTGATATTCTCTGTAGCAGATTCGTCCACAGTAACCGTGCTCAGGCGATACATTTGTTCAGATACTTTACTCCATTTAGTACCATCATTGTAGTACTGTCCGGGAACTACATCACCTGTAGTAGCTGTG
>JAVBLQ010000090.1:0-11377 GCA_031553435.1 Bacteroidales bacterium
TCCCGAAGCAATGAAAGCAAAATCACCTGAAGCCTACAAACATTTTGAAGAAATGCAAAATTTGTACAAACAGATTGATGATTTAGGTTATGAAGAAATACCGGCGAGTCTCTATGCTAAATGGTTAGACCATGTTGCCAAGTTAAAGGAGCAATCCGAAAAGGAAGAAAAGTCGATATTTATATTACGTAAATTGGATTGATATTTTGTATGTTTCCAATTTTTCTATACTTTTGCAATACAGTTGAAAATGAACGAATAATAGCGAAAATCAACTGCTGCGAATTCGGTGGAATAGCAAAAAACACTTTTCCAACAAATTGAAAATCAGAACGTTGAAAACATACGTGAACCCTGTCGGGGTCACTTAAAAATCAAGCGTTTACAGAGAAATTTGTAAACGCTTGATTGTTTTAAATCGGGTTATTTTGTATGGTTTTGTAAACTGAATGTAAACCATTTTATCTGCCAAATTCAATAAAACTTATACTGTTTCCGGTGAAAAATAACGAGTAAAAAGTAACCGGAATCGCATGTAAAACAACATGTTATCTATAAAAAAAGTGAAGAAGTATTATTTAGATTTAATTTAATTAATAATAAAAAAACCTTACTGAAAGAATAATTATAACCACTTTTCATTGATTCTACTGTTGAGAATACCAGTTTCAATATATATTTATCAAAAATAAAACAATTATCATTATATTGAGATTTTAGAAAAAAATCAGAACAACCCTATATTTCTCATTCAAAACATAATAGATATGACTTTGTTTTAAATACAGGACAAATTTGTTTTTAGATAAATTGATAACTATAGTTAAGAATTGATGGCTCGTAATTCTATTACTCTTCTGATCGCAATGACACAATGAGGCAAGATTGTGTCTAAAATCCAAATTATTTTTCTGATTTATTCCTAAAAATGTTATTGCAATATGAAAATCAATCTATCTACACGATTGAAGGGAATAGATTATATATTCCGATTCATTTTATTGTATCTTTTCAATCTGGGATCGCCGGCTTTCGCCCAATGGTCCGGAACCGGAACCAGTTCAGATCCTTTTCTGATAAACAATGTGACTGATTTAACAACATTGGCTACTAATGTCAACAACGGAACTTCGACCTATTCAAGCCGGTTTTTTAAATTAACAACCAATTTGAATCTGAACGGAAATCCGTGGACACCTATCGGAACTTCTTCGAGCAGATTATTTCAGGGAAATTTCGATGGAAATAATCATATTATTTCCGGATTAACTATTAATCTGTCGAGTACTGACAATATCGGACTTTTTGGTTTTGCAAACGGAACGATACGTAATCTGGGAGTGGAAACCACTTCGGTGGGAGTGACAGGACGTTCGGCTACTGCCATTTTACTCGGATCGCAAAACGGAGGCAGTATTACGAATTGTTATGTAATGGGAAAAGTCTCCACCACTGATACAGGAGGCGGATTAGTAGGGAATATGGTTGCGTCGAGCAGCAGTATAAACGGATGTTACGCTTTTGTACAGATCACAGGTAGCGCCAACACGAATGGTCTCGGAGGTTTGGTTGGGGTACAGAGAGGAAATATAACCAACAGTTATACATTCGGTTCTGTGCAAGGAAGCGGTAATGCCGGTGGCATTACCGGAACAGGGAGCACGTCGGCTGTACTTTCCAATTCGTACTCTGCAAGCAGTGTGAAATCAAATACTCCGGCCCGTATCGGTGGTTTGACAGGAAATCAAAGCCAAACTTCAGCTTTGTTGAAAAATAGTGTGGCCATTAATGATTCGGTTATCAGCGTTCCGGTATCTACTGCCGTAGGGCGGGTTTTAGGTTTCAGGAATAATATCAATTCTGCACTCAATAATTACGCCTGGGATAAAATGCCGGTAAAAGTGAACAACCTTTCCAAATCCGTTAATCCGAATGGTAATAATATAGACGGCGCCTCGCAAACATTGTCTAATTTGAAAAGCTATCCGTTTTATAGTACGACAATATCTTGGGAGAATACTATCAGTACCGGAAATTCAGGTTCGGCAGTATGGAATATCTGGGATGATAATAGCTATCCTTACCTGCAGACACAAAGTTCTCCTGTTAATAATGTTTCTATTTCGGGAACAACCTTACAAGGAATCTTTCGTCCTGATGTAGCAATGGATAGCATTTCCATTTATGTGAAAAACGAAACTATATTTACCCGCCTCGGAATAGCCAATGTGAATAACACCGGTCATACATGGACATATAGCGATCCAGCACTCAACATCAATGGAATTCTATACATTTTTGCTTATGAAACAGGAAAAAATTGGCCATCTTATCCCATATCGTATATCGTATGCAGTCTTCCTCCCACCTTCGATGTGATTGACGGGATATCTTGTACTTCGGCATTGAATCTGCAAAGTTGTATTACAAACCTACAAAACGCAGGAATAAACGATGTTCAGTTCAGCAAAGCAAACGGAAGTGCATTTGATGAAAATATCATTCTTTCGCCAACAACTTATTCTGTTAATAATGTTCAAACTATTTATGCCCGGGTGACCAGCAACTTCGGTTGTCAAAGCTCGATTAAATCGTTTCAAGTGAAACAAACAGGTTCTCTGCTATTTAAAGAAGATTTCGGAAATAATAGTGATCCGGGAGGAACTTGTTCCAGTATTCCGCTGAACAGTAATGTAACTAGTTATATATTCGGTGGTAATTTATTCACCAACGGACACTACAATATGTGTTCACAGTTGAGCGACTTCTACAGCGACTACTGGTATTATGACGCAACAGCGTATGATCACACCGATCCAGGCAGGGGACGTTCATTGATCGTGAATGCTGATATTGATCCTGGAAGATTTTATACACTTAAAATTGACAATATATGTCCCGGATCGCACTTGTATTTTTCTGCTTGGGTATTCAATCTGATAAATCCCAATGCTCCAAATACCATTTTCTATGGTCCGAATACTTTTAATGATCCTAATTTGCTCTTTGTGCTCACGAGTGAAGACGGTAACACACTGACAACATATAATACTGGCAGCATTCCAAAAGTAACGGATTCTGCAAAAAATTGGCGTCCTTACGGCTTTGAATTTGTTGCCGGATCGTCTTCGTCAATTACTCTTACGCTGTACAATAATGCACCGGGAGGGAATGGAAACGATTTGATGATCGATGACATTGAAGTTTACCTGTGCGCTCCCCCAATAACGATTGAAGGACAATCATCTTATTACTGTCCGGGAGAAACAGCCAATCTGACAGTGAAAAATCAGGATGGAACCCCTATTGATCCCAGTTTAAAAGTCAACTGGCTATTCAGTACAACCGATGAGATAAACTCCACTACCCAATGGACTCTTATACCGGGACAAACCACAGATCATTTGAGTATTACCATTCAGGAAGCAGGTTATTTGCGGGCTGTGGTAGGATCGGCAGCGTCTATCGATGCAGGTTTGTACAACTGTTGCAGCAATTCGGATCCAATCCGCATTGTTTCGACGCCTGACTTAATGTATTGGAAACAAAATGCAGTAGACAACAACTGGAATAATCCTCTCAATTGGGTTGATGCCAACGGGGTAGATTTGAACATTATTCCCGGTCTTTGTTCGGATGTTCATATTCCAGGCAATGCAAACTACTATCCGTCGTTAGACAGTATCAGTACGGAACGTACAAGTACATACGGAGACCCCGTTTGCCGCGACATTACATTCCACTTCGGAGCAGAAGTTGCCAAACAACATCATCTGACTTACCGCAAGGCCTATGTACAATACAATTTCGGGTATTACAACGGAAGCACTTATATGACCGATGGCGATCCATACTCAGCCACTCCGATGACACGTGGACGCTGGTATGCTTTAGCAGCGCCATTGAAAAAAATCGTTTCCGGAGACTTCTCCGTGGGAGGATTCCCGAATACATGGCAACAAGGATTTAAATCGAGTCCGGATCACACTTCCACATTGTCGGGCAACTGGTATAATCCCGAAAGTACGGTTGCACTCGAAATAGGAGCTCGTCAAAACTATGCCATCAGTATTTGGGCAGGCGAATATCTGCAGGGTGTATTGGGAGAAGACGACCATACAAATCTCAACGAACTGAAAGGTATATTCCAAATGCCGTATTTCGAAGATGCGTTGATTAATTCAAAACATCGCATACATACTTACATGCCGGCCGATTCAACCAGCAGGTTCAATTATTACTACTATAACAGGACAGGACTGCCGATTGAACCGAGCCAATACGATGATTTTCCTCGCGCCAGTGAATCTTACCGGTTTGTAATCGAAGGTAACGACAAAAAACCATTGCGCGATTTTTCATTCCCAGTGCCTGCAGGAACTGATATTATGGTTGGAAACCCATTTGTCTCCTCCATAGATTTTGAAGATTTCTACAGTCACAACAATTCGGCTATCGAAAACTATTATCGCTTATTTGTTAATGATAATTTTGAAACATATAGCTTAGACACAGGTTCGCCGGAAGGTCTGACAAATTACATCTCTTCATTCCAGGGATTCTTTTTGACAACCAAAGGAAGCGGGACGGTCAATTTGCATTTCCCGGTTTCATCATCTGTTACCCGTCCGGGATTTACCAGCCATATGTTGAGATCTGCAAGTAATGCAGTCAATGACATTATACGTATCAAGGTTTCCGATAAAAAAAGTAACAGTTGGGTAACTTTGGTGTTGAATGCCATCAAACCGGGTGCTGACGTTCAACAATTGTTCATTGTAAACAACGATTCGAGAAATGTTCCTCAGACCTACCTGCTCAATACTTCCAAATTAAAAAATGTCATCCAGTATGAATCAGGAAATAATATTGAAGTACCTGTCGGAATCATGAGCCAAAGTGCTGATTCGATGAAGATTACAGTTGTTATTTCAGAAGAAAACTATTACAACTCGCTGACATTGGTGGATAATTTGCTGAAAACAGAAACAAATCTGTTGGAAAAAAACACCTACTCATTCAAAAACGAACCGACCATAGGAGAACGCTTCCTGTTACGGATCAACAATTTGAATGTGCCCACCGGTATTGATCCTCATGAAAACAACGATCTGTTTGATGCTTATATTAAAAATAATCTGCTGCAAGTACGCGCTTCGGAAAAAATCTCTGAAATAGAAATGCTGACAATACAAGGAGTCAGATTGTATTCCTGGGATGCGGTCGATACTGACAATTTTACAAAATCCATACGGGTTCCGCAGGGCGTGTATATTGTCAGGGCTAAATTAGAAAGCAACGAATGGAAAAATCGAAAAGTTATTGCACATTAAGAAAAATGTTATGAAAACAATATTAATCATATTTTTTCTGTTGTTATTATGGATTTCCTGTATTTCCATCTGCCTTTCGGCAGAGCAACAATGGGAAGAAAACCCACAGATGGAGCAATGGGTAAATGATTTGAATAATGAAAATAAAAATTTCGCTCCGGGAATTACTTCCGATGATCCTCCTATCGGAGGAACAGTAGATGTAAATGACAACAATGTTGTAATCTTCCTGCTTGCGCTTGTCGGTTATTTTTTGTACAATAAAAAAATAAGAAAAAATAAACCGGAAACATAATGTTTCAAATAAAGCGTGTGAATCTTTTAAAAATATCGGTTCACACGCTTTTGATTGATATCTTAGACATGTAATTCTAAATCCTTAATCCTTTAAAAAACTCCCAAATAACAATTCCACTTGTGACCGATACATTCAACGAATGTTTTGTCCCGAATTGAGGAATTTCAATACAACCATCGCAAACATCCATCACTTCCTGTTGAACGCCTTTTACCTCATTTCCTAAAATGACAGCATATTTTTTATCTTTTTCCAAGCAGACATTTTCAAGCATAATGCTCGATTGAGCCTGTTCGATGGCAATAACTTCATGACCTTGTTTTTTTAATTCTAAGACCAGATCAACCGTGTTTTCCACATATTCCCAATCGACAGTATCTTCGGCTCCTAATGCTGTTTTATGAATTTCGGGGTGAGGCGGAGTAGCAGTAATTCCACACAAATAAACGGTTTCAACCAGAAAAGCATCGGAAGTGCGGAATACGGAACCTACATTGTGAAGACTTCTTACATTATCCAATATCACAACCAAAGGAATTTTCGCAACGGATTTGAACTCTTCCTTATTTAGTCTTTTTAATTCGGTGATCTTTAATTTTTTCATTCTGATTTTTTATTTCTTTTTTATCCACACAACAGGAAAATCCTGATTTACAGAGTAACCGACGGGATATTGTGCTTTGTAACCGTTTTCCTGGACTATTTCCGCAACTTTATCGTTTACATAATTTCTGATTTGCAATGCTGAAACATAAGTATTGTCTTTCAAATGAATATCTTTCCCTGACAATGCATTGAGTAAAGCTGCCGTAAAAATACCATGTCCGTCTTTGTGCGTTTCAACAGCATTCTGGTTGAACAGACTTGCAGCAATCAGATGTATTCCTGTGCTATGTATCAATTTTTTCATTACTGTGTGATGATCATCACCCCCACGAACTTTTATTCCTCCATCCATGATGTTAATGGCTGTACCTGACCGGCAGGCATCTAAAATGATCAACTGCTTTTGCGCAAATATTCTGGTAGAAAATTCACAAAGTTGCTGAAAAGACAACGCATTTTTGTGTAAACTTTGATAATCATCTCCATCCGTATCTTTTGTAATTAAAAAATAATCCAACTTATTATTATTTGATTCGGCTTCTTTGCCATGACCGGCAAAATAGAAGATAAATACATCTTTTGCACGGGCTTTCCGGGAAATTTCCGTCATGTATGATTCGATTTCATATTTGGCCGGATTTTCCAGGCATATGGTGTCTATTCTGCTATACAATGTGTTTGTGCCTTTAATAATTGCATCGAAAACGTCTCTTGCATCTTTTGCGGCATATGATAATTCTCCGAAATAAGGAGAAGAGCTGTTGTTAATTCCCACTGAAAAAAGATACAATGCCGGTTTGATGGAATCCGGATTTACATCTACTGTTCTCATCAACCGTTCTGATGCAATATCCTGTTGATTATAGGCTGTAATTTTTATTTCATTTTTACCGGAAATCATCGGGATGTTGCAAGAATATAAAGTCATGTTCCGGTAAGGTTTTTCAGCAATAACGATACCCTTGTTGTTATATTTTTTCTCATTAACAGTTATATCCAGTTCTTTGATACTCAGGTTTTCATCAGTTACTTCAAAATCTATAAACAAACTGTCTCCTTTCAGTTGCTCGTTTATAATTTTAATAGTGGGATTATTATTGGATAGTATAAAATCAGGAAATTTTTCGTTGTCAACAAGAATGCGTTTGGCCAGATCAGGAGTAAATAATTTCCGATAATATGATTGGGCCGGATAGAAAGATGGTTCTTTGCTACGGCCATTGTTGAAATGAAAGCCGAGGTACTTTTCGGCGCCTTCGGAGCAATCATAGTAGCCTTGGGGGTTCCAGACGATCCATTCTTTCTCTCTAAAATAAAGGGCAAGCGCTTCTCTTTTTTCGGCTATATTATACCAACGAATTGTATGATCATATAAAGATAATACCAGATATTTGTCGTCTGATGTAGCATTGCAAGCCTTAATATATGCCGGAGTATGAAAGGACATGCCATCCCCGCCAACATAATTATTCCTTATTATAAAACTTGGACCTTTTTTCCCTGCAATATAAAATATTTCGTTTGAGTTCCAAAGTATTCCTGGATTATCCAAACAGATACATTCCGAATCTTTCATTTTCTCCGGATGCCATGATTGTATAAATTTCAATTGTGGAAAATAAAATTTTCTTGAAGCAAGAAAAGTCGGAACGGCTACAGATAAGAGGTTAAAGAAGGGATAATATTTTGTGTCTGATATATTTTGTTTGACAGAATTATATCTGAGAGCTAGTTCTTCCGATTTGATTTTTGAATTTTGTTTATTTTGGGAATGTAATTTGAATCCAGATAATTGTATTATATATTCATCTTCAGGGGAAAAAAGCATGTCTGAAATTTTTTTCTTAGTTGGAATATTTTGAATCAGGCTCCATGTTTGTGTTTCATAAATTAAAATATTTTTCCCAACATGTGTTATCGCCATTAATTTATTGGTATTGGGTATAAATTTTAGAAATTCAATTTTTTTGGCATTGATTCCGGAGATACGCACCTTCATTTTATTAGATTTCACATCATAAATATAGATTGAAACAGACTTTTCCCATTCATAGCAGGTATATCCTGCCAGTGCTATCGTTTTTCCGTCCGGAGAAATGGCGCATGCGTATAGAGAACCATCTAAATGGCCGATAGGCACCCGAAATGTATCCAACAGTTTTCCGGTTCCAACATTCCACAATTTGGCGGTTTTATCCATTGAACAAGTAAGCATATGCCCACATGTATCTAAAGAGAAATTTTTGATCTCATTTGTATGTATGGAATCATTGATTACAAGGTGTAGTTTTTCATCTTGTCCATAAATATTTTGAAGAGAACAAACTATTACCAACAGAATAAATATTTTTTTCAAAACCACCTCCCCTCCCCTATTTTCTTTAATAATTCTTTTGTTTGCGGTTCTTCAAACATTTTTTCCAATACTTCTTTGGCTTTTTCTCTATCACCATCCTTCAGATAAGCCAATGCCAGATACCATTGTGCTTCTTCCTGAAATTCAAATGTTTGAGATGACGATATAGGAATCAGTTTTTCGATGGCCTCATTTGCCTTTCCCTGATTCAGTTGTTCGATGGCCCAATTGAGATCTGATAGTTGCTGTTGTGGCTCATCATCAATCATTCCACGAGAAGGTGTTAGTACATATGTGTTTGATGTATAATAATCATTGAATAGTTGTTGTGGGGAATATTTGGGTTGAGTGCCGATGAACAAAAATATCAATACAACTGCAGCAACTGATGTTATGGCAATAAGAGATTTCTTAATTCTGGATTTATTACGCCGTTTTTTCTCAGCAAAAGAAATAAATTTCCTGATATCTTCTATTGAAGTACTTCGTATCGCTTCCAACGCCTTTTGCTCTCCTCTTTGTTGAAAGCCGATAGCAATATCACGAGTTAATTCTACATCTTGTTGTAATTTTTCATCTTTACGCATTTCTTCTTCAAAATCAACTCTTTCTTGATTTGAAAGTTGATTCAAAATATAACGTTCTATTTTTGTTTGTGTATCGTATTTTTTTTTCATAAAATTAAAAATCATTCCGTTTAAAATCTCGTTTAAAAATTTTTTTAAGAGTATTCATGCACTTATATCTTTTGGCTTTTACTGCATCGGCATTTTTATATTTCAACATATGAGCTATTTCTTTATCACTTCTCCCTTCAAACCAAAATAAATTCAAAGGGACAATACATGAATCTTCTAATTTCGAAATATATTGTTTCAAAATATCTCCTTTATTATCCCATTCTTGAATTATATAAGGTTCTATTGTTATAGGAATGTCTAATTTTTTATAATCTCTTTCTATGTCTTTGTAAACTTTATTATATCCTATTTGGAATAAATAAGTTCTCAAAGAACTATTATTTGTTAATTCGGTAAATTTTTTTTCAAAAATATTGAGACACATATCATCAAAACTCTCAACATAAACGCGTCTTGCATTTGATTTAGAAATCCTAAATGTTAATTTTATATAATTAATAAAAGGTTTTTCATACAAATCAAATATCTTCATAATTTCCTGAATTTTATTGTTTTGAATAAAAAAATTTAACAAATTAAATTCTTCTACATTATCTTCCGATCTGAAATATTTTTCTTTCATCTGTACTTTCAAAATAGGGGGTTTGTTTATTTTTCTGTTTCTCAATGAGTTTTTTCACTGTCGGTAGCAATTGTTGTAAGAATTCACGATTCGATATTTTTTTCGAATAAAGGGGAGCCAACATGTAAAAAGCATAAGAAAGTGTTCCGTAATACACATCATTGACAATACATTCACTGTTATTTTCATATGGCTGGCATGCACTGAATACGGTTATCGGGGATAAAAACTTACTATGTTTGAGATGTAGATTGAGTTTATTGATATCCGCCGGTTTGGGAACATATTTTTCGGGAGTAAAAAATTTATTGGTTCCGCGGATGTATTCATCATCATCTCCGTAACGGGTTCCCGTGCCGCTGCTACAAGCATCTAATACAACAATGAGATTACCTTTCGGCCCAATTTTTTTACGGACATCTCCCAATAGTATTTCCAATTCGTCATCTCTTAAATGATTTTCACCTTCGTACTTTCCTTTCTCATATTTTTGTTGTGCATCGTAAGGGATCAAAGCCTCGTCAAAACCATCAAATTCATCGCCATTATCATCAGCCATCTGTTGTCCGTGACATGAAAAATGAATGTAGATATAATCACCTGGAACAGATTCTTTGGCAAGGTTTTTCAATTCTTTTACAATCACAGCTTTTGTAGCTTTTTCATTTAGTAAAGCTTTGATATTTCCGACTTTGTAACCGGATTGCAAAAGCATGAATGATATCAATTTATAATCATTTGTAGCATGGATTTCCAACCATCCGCTTCCCTGAGGATATCGATCGATCCCGACAAATAATGCCCTGTTGGTTTGCGCCTGCAAAGAAAAAAATAAAACAAAAAATAATGCAACAAGGGTTTTTCGTCTCATAAAAGCAAATTGTTTAACACAAACTTAGTAAAAAAATGTTCAAATAAAAAAAATAAAAATTCAGGTTACTTTTTTCTATGTTGAGGTATTAATATAATAGAAGCCTTTTTTAAATGAAGATTTTTTGAAATTTATTTGTAAAAAATAACGCTTTCGCATACATTTGTGAAGATTTCGAGAATTCAAAGCGTTGAATATCGAATTTATACATTTAATTTTTAAAACGAAAGCGTTTACGATATTATCTCGGATTCCAAAAAATCTCCAAATTTTTCATCTGCAGGGATAATAGCAAAAGCGCTCACGTCTGTTGTCATATACATATAGGCGTGAGTTCTATTGTCTATTCTGCGGAAGATGATAGATCTCACGCCTATTTATTTGAAACATATTTACAAACTCAATAAATTTATTCGAAAATGAAAACATTCAGATGGATTACGGCTATAATAATAGCCTTTATGTTGATGGAAGCATCGACTACTCAGATTCAGGCGCAATCGTTCCTGAAAAAAATAAATAATGCATTGGATCAGGTCAATAAGACTTTAGAACAAGTAAATAACAAAGTATCGGGTCAGGGAACGGATGCCACATCTTCACAAAAAAGTGATCAAAATACAAATCCCTTCGCGAACATCATAATCACA
>JAVBLQ010000012.1:0-97809 GCA_031553435.1 Bacteroidales bacterium
GATCAGGAAGGTCTTAGAGCTTGTACTTCTTTTATCAAAGAAAATCAATACCAATTGTTGGAAGAAAGATTGGCTGTCTTCAGAAAGAATTATCCAATCTGAGTGAAAGGTGAAAGATGAAGGTCGCTTCGCTCCTGTGAATCATCGCTTGTGAACTCGCTACACTAGTAGTGAAGATTCACTGTGAACGAAGTGAACTTCACAAGGAGCGAAGCGACCTTCACCCTTCACTATATTTAAACAACATTTAAAGAATATTTCATTTTAAAAGCTATATTTCTCAGAGGGAAATGTTTATCTTGTGCCTATGATTTACAGAAATAACATATTTCAGATAACGAACAACAATATAATTCCTAAAAAAGGGAATATATTAATATCCGAACCGTTTCTTATGAATAAATATTTCGGAAGAAGTGTTGTTCTGCTTGTAGAACATGAATCATCAGGTTCTATGGGGTTTGTATTGAATAAGCCAATCAAAGAAACCTTTAATGATTTTTTTCCGGAAGTGGAACTCAAGGAAAAAATTCCCGTATTCTGCGGAGGTCCTGTTTCTCCCAATAGATTATACTATATTCATACCTTAGGTAAGGCGATTCCGGATTCGTATCATGTTACTGGTAAAATTTATTTCGGAGGCGATTTTGAAGTGATTAAAGCCTATATGAATCAGGGAAATCCGGTAAAAGGTGTCCTTAAATTTTTTATGGGGTATTCAGGATGGGAAGAAGATCAGTTGGAAAATGAAATCACAGGAAATTCATGGCTGGTAGGGAAACCGGATGTTCAAAAAATTATGAAGTCCGAAAATGAAATTTATTGGAAAAGAGCATTGGAAGATTTAGGTGAAAAATATAGGTTTTGGGCGAATTTTCCGCAAAGACCCTTTATGAATTAAGAGTGAAGAACTAAGAGTGAAGAATCGTTTGTTATGAAAAATTCTTCACTCTTAGTTCTTAGTTCTTCACTTGTTGTTGATTAGCTGCATAAAAAAAGTATCTTCATAAACATCATTATTCTTAATCCAGGCTATAAGATGGCCTGTTCTTTTATATCTGCAATGCTCGAAAAGCCTGACACTTACCACATTTCTTTCAGGAACATAAGCATATAATTGCTTAAGCATCAAAAATCCGAAAGCATATTCTTCCATCAGATTCAAAGCTTCTGAAGCCAAACCTTGTTGACGATAATCTTTGTCAATCAGAATGCCTACAGCCGCTTTTCTGTTCATGGGATCAAAATCGTATAAATCAATTGTACCTACCGGGATGTTGCCAGACTTTAATGTCAACATCAATCGCAATTGACGGGAAGTGTATATATCCAGTCGCGAATCTGCCAGATATTCTTTTAGCGTAAAACGTGAGTAAGGAGCTAAAGTGCTGCCGTATCTCCACAATTCTGTGTCATTTTCCCATTTGTAAAGCACATCCAGATCTTCCGGTTCAAGTGCCCTGAGTCTTAATCTGTTGTTTTCGAGAAAAGCCATATTGATAAAATTTGGTTTGTTAATATATCAAATTGTACCCAAAAATGTTCATATCGATTTCAAAAATCACCCCTTAGCAATCGCATTATTCGAAGAAATCAAAGTTTCATTCCACGAATTATATATCCAATAATTTAATTGCATGTCACAGAGAGCTTCCATGCTGGAAATAATATCTTCGTATTTGGTCTTACCGGTAATGAAAACAAGATCCGTATATGTTTTCAGATGTAATTTTTCATTTATCGTAAGAATATCATCATGAAAATCAAATTGTTCGCATTTTATTAATGATGGCAGAAATAAGCCGGAGATTTTTTTACACTCCTCTTCATTTCCTATTATCAATATATTTCTTGAATAGATCTTTTTCGGCGCGTCTTTTTTAATCCTTTTATGACTTGAAATCAACGCATGAAAATATATTGCGAATTTGATGAGAAAGTTATAAAAATATCCGTAATTAGGATAATGTTTTTTGAGAAAAATAAACATTGACTGATAAAATGTCTTGATATATTTCAAGTCTTTTTTAGTACTTTCTCCTTTGTAGTGAATAATTTTTTCGGGAAGATAAATATTATTATAACCTCCTTTTACAACTCTGTATGAGAGATCTACATCTTCTCCATACATAAAAAAATCTTCATCCAGTAATCCGATTTTATCCAGCGTCTCTTTTCGCATCATCATGAATGCGCCGGCTAAAACTTCCACTTGATGTATTTTTTCTTTATCCAGATATTTAACATGATATTTGGCAAATATACCGGAATATGGAAAAAGTCTGGATAATCCGAACATTTTACAAAAAGAATTCCACGGAGATGGAAATCCTCTTTTAGATTCCGGAAGGAATAATCCTTTTCCATTAATCATTTTAACCCCGACACCTCCTGTTTTAGAATGTTCATCCATATACAAACAAACATTCTGAAGCGTATTTTCGCCAACTATCGTATCCGGATTCAACAGTAAAATGTATTTGCCTTTGGCAAGTTTAATAGCTTGATTATTGGCTCTGGAAAATCCTGTATTTTCTTTATTTTCTATGAAATGGACATACGGAAACAGTGGCTTGAGATATTCTATGGAATCATCGGAAGAATGATTATCGACTACAAATATTTCGATACTCATTGCTTTGCGAGCAGATTCCAAAGATTTCAGGCACTGTGACAAAAAATATTTTACATTATAGTTGACTATGATAATGGAAACGTCCATGTCCCGAAAATGTTAATATCTTTTTCCCTGAGCCTTATCCATAGCCTCACCTAAGCGGATAAAGAAATTCTTTTTTGTTCTTTGCGGAGATTCGTAATCGTTTATGACATTAGGATTATAATCTTTTCCTTCTTTGATCATTTGATAAATAACACCCCAATCAGGTATTCCGCCTAAATTCCGGTCGTCGATGAATAAATCTGCATTCAATTTTCGTGCAGCGGTGCTCACGTCTTCTTCCGGATAATTTTTATTGGCGGCATGGAATATCAAACCTTTACTTTCACAATATTTGACGGCATCTTCCAATAATTTTCCTTCTCTGACTGTCCAGAGAATAAGCGTATGGAATTCTTTTTGAAGCTTTTTTAATGTCTCTATTGCAAAAGGAATTTCCCTACCGATACGAGGATATTCGTGTTCAACAATTGTTCCGTCAAAATCTACAGCGATAATCATTGTTATTAAGTTTTACGTTTTAAGTTCTACATTTTACGTTATAAATTCTAAGTTATAGTGTTTTATTGTGCGTAAGCCAAACGTATAACATATAACTTATAACGTAAAACTTTCTTATCTATTATACTTTAAAAGAATCATTAAAAGACGTCCGGTTAATAATCGATCTTCCCAATGTAATTTCATCGGCATACTCAATTTCATCACCAACAGATACACCTCTGGCAATGATACTGACTTTAATATCAATACCGGATAATTTACGGAAAATGTAAAAATTAGTAGTATCTCCTTCCATTGTTGTACTTAAAGCCAAAATAATTTCTTTCGGATTTTCGGATTTTACCCGTTCAATCAAACTGTTTATTTCCAAATCATTAGGACCAATGCCATCCATCGGCGAAATAATACCGCCCAGTACATGATACAAGCCTTTGAATTGTCCGGTATTTTCAATGGACATTACATCTTTAATATTTTCTACTACACAAATAATTGTGGAATCTCTGTTTATATCATTACAAATAGAGCATATTTCATCGTCACAAATATTATGACAAATATGGCAATATTTTATATGAGTTCGCAGATCAATCATGGCTTTTCCAAATGTTTCAACTTCTGCAGTTGTTTTTTTTAGTAAATTTAAAACCAATCTTAATGCTGTTTTCCGGCCGATTCCCGGTAATTTGGAAAATTCATTAACCGCATTCTCGAGTAAGGCCGAAGGATACTTCTGTATCATCTTATTCGTTAAAAATTTATTTGCAAAAATAGTAATAATTTTTGTATTTTTGTGAGTTGCAAGTTCCGGGTTCCGGGTTACAAGTTACAAGTTGCAGGCTACGAGTCACTTGTTTCACTCACAATCCCTAACCCGTAACTTGTAACCCGTAACTTGTAACTTGTAACTTGTAACTCGTAACCAGTAACTAAAAAAATACCATCATGCAACAAAACGAACAGGACGACAAAATCACAGGGCTACCTGAAAATGCTTATCGAGAATTAAAAGAAGGAGAAGAGTACAAACCCTTGATGTCTCCATTCAAAGAGTATAAGGAAGTTACGCCTTGGTCTGTATTTTGGGGTTTGATTATGGCAGTTTTGTTTTCGGCTGCGGCTGCTTATCTCGGCTTGAAGGTAGGACAGGTTTTTGAAGCGGCAATTCCGATTGCCATTATTGCAGTTGGTTTGTCTGGAGCCTTCGGACGAAAAAATGCACTGGGAGAAAATGTGATTATTCAATCTATCGGAGCAAGTTCAGGGGTGATTGTTGCCGGTGCAATATTTACACTTCCGGCACTGTATATTCTTCAAAGTAAATATCCTGAACTTTCCGTTAATTTTATTGAAGTATTTTTCAGCTCATTATTGGGCGGATGCTTGGGTATTCTTTTCTTGATCCCGTTCCGGAAATATTTTGTTTCCGACATGCATGGTAAATTTCCTTTTCCTGAAGCTACAGCAACAACGCAAGTATTAGTTTCAGGAGAAAAAGGTGGAAATCAGGCAAAACCTTTGATCTTTGCCGGATTAATCGGAGGACTTTATGATTTTATCATAGCAACATTTGGTTGGTGGAATGAAACAATCACTTCCCGTATGGTTGGGTTCGGAGAAACTTTAGCTGAAAAAGCCAAGCTTGTATTCAAGGTAAATACAGGATCTGCCGTATTAGGATTAGGATACATCGTCGGTTTGAAATACTCCTTTATCATATGTGCAGGTTCCTTTTTGGTTTGGTTTATTATTGTTCCTTTAATTTCAGGAATCTGGGGTAACCAGGTGTTAAATCAATGGGATCCGAATATTGTCATTCCGGTGGGAGATATGAGCGCTGAAATGATTTTCAAAAGTTATGCACGCCATATTGGAATCGGAGGTATCGCTGTTGCAGGAATTATCGGAATCATCAAATCATGGGGCATTGTTAAAAGCGCTGTAGGTTTGGCTTCAAAAGAATTTAAAAATAAAGAAAAAAATGTTGGAGCTGAAATAATCCGTACCCAACGCGACCTTTCAATGAAAATTATTGCGATAGGAAGTATTATCACTTTAATCCTTATTTTCATTTTCTTCTGGTTAGGGATTATGGGTAATTTGTATCATGCCATTATAGCTTTAGTTGTTGTTGCTGTTATTGCATTTTTATTTACAACCGTAGCGGCAAATGCTATTGCAATTGTAGGAACCAATCCTGTTTCCGGAATGACTTTAATGACACTTATCCTGGCTTCTGTTGTTATGGTTGCCGCCGGTCTGAAAGGTGTTTCCGGTATGGCTGCTTCATTAATTATGGGAGGTGTTGTGTGTACCGCATTGTCCATGGCTGGCGGATTCATCACAGATTTGAAAATCGGTTATTGGGTCGGAACAACTCCTGTGAAACAAGAAAAATGGAAGTTTCTGGGAACTTTGGTTTCCGCAGCAACAGTTGGAGCTGTGATCCTGATTCTGAATAAAACTTATGGTTTTACAAGTGGTCAATTGGCTGCTCCTCAAGCAAATGCAATGGCTGCGGTGATTGAGCCTCTGATGTCGGGAACATCTGCTCCCTGGATGCTCTATGCCATTGGCGCTGTAATTGCCATTGTATTAACCTATTTTAAAATACCGGCTTTGGCTTTTGCATTAGGAATGTTCATTCCTTTGGAATTAAATACACCTTTACTTATCGGAGGTGCAATCAATTGGTATGTCGGTTCCCGTAGCAAAGACAAAGCATTGAATACTGCAAGAGTTGAAAAAGGAACATTGTTGGCATCCGGATTTATTGCCGGAGGAGCCTTGATGGGTGTTGTCAGCGCTGCCATGCGTTTTGGAGGATTGAATTTTGTCAATGAAGAATGGTTAGCAAATACCAATTCCGAAATTTTAGCTTTAGTCGTTTATATCGGATTGATTGCATACCTGATTTGGGATAGTATGCGAGCAAAGAAATAAGAAAAACTTATGACATACAAATATGATTTTCTGGTCATTGGATCCGGAATCGCAGGAATGAGTTTCGCTCTGAAAGTGGCAAACAAAGGTAAAGTTGCACTTGTCTGCAAAAATTCTCTGGAAGATGCAAACACTTACTATGCACAAGGAGGAATTGCTTCTGTGACCAATCAGATTGTGGATAATTTCGATAAACATATCCGGGATACAATGATTGCCGGAAATAATATCAACGACCAGACAGTTGTCGAAATGGTTGTGAAAGAAGCTCCTGCACAAATTAAAGAACTGATATCCTGGGGTGTGGATTTCGATAAGGATGAATCCGGCAATTTTGATCTTCACCGTGAAGGCGGACATTCGGAATTCCGTATATTACATCATAAAGACAATACCGGAGCCGAGATTCAGGAAAGCTTGATCCGTGCCGTTAAAAAGCATCCGAATATCAAAGTCCTGGAACATTATTTTGCCATTGAAATTATTACTCAACATCACTTAGGGATCAATGTTACCCGTCATAAGGGGGATATAGAATGCTATGGAGCATATGTGTTGAATCAACAAACAAATAATATTCATACAATTCTTTCTAAAGTAACTTTGATGGCCACCGGAGGTATTGGCAATATTTATCAAACCACCACAAATCCGGATGTGGCCACAGGAGACGGCATTGCAATGGTTTATCGCGCCAAAGGCCAGGTGAAAGATATGGAATTCGTTCAATTTCATCCCACCGCTTTATATCATCCCGGTGAAAGACCATCATTCCTGATCACTGAAGCCATGAGAGGTTATGGCGGAATTTTGAAAACCCGTTCCGGCGAGAAATTCATGCATAAATATGACGAACGCGAATCTCTGGCTCCCCGCGATATAGTTGCGCGCGCCATCGATACCGAAATGAAAAATAGGGGGGATGATTTTGTTTATCTGGATGTTACTCACAAAGATCCGGAAGAAACTAAAAAACATTTTCCTACTATCTATGAAAAATGCTTGTCATACGGCATAGATATTACGAAAGATTATATTCCTGTGGCGCCAGCTGCCCATTATCTGTGTGGAGGAATTGTCGTGGATATAAACGGACAATCGTCCATCAAACGATTGTATGCCAATGGAGAATGTGCTTGTACCGGTTTGCATGGAGCTAATAGGTTGGCATCCAATTCATTGATAGAGGCCGTTGTTTATGCTGACGCTGCAGCAAGACATTCAATTTCCACAATAGATCAGATTGTTTATCAGGAAAATATTCCTGTGTGGAATGACGAAGGAACTTCTTTGCCGGAAGAAATGGTGCTTATTACACAGAGCGCCAAAGAAGTCGGACAAATCATGTCGTCATACGTAGGAATTGTTCGTTCCAATCTCCGTTTGAAAAGGGCGTTTGATCGTTTGGAAATTTTATACATGGAAACAGAAAATTTATATCAACGATCTGTCGTTTCAAGAGAAATCTGTGAATTGAGAAATATCATCAACACCAGTTATCTGGTTATTAAACAGGCAACAGAGCGGAAAGAAAGCAGAGGGTTACACTACACGATTGATTATCCGCAAAAAGCAGGAATTTAAAATATGTGAATGGTGAATGGTGAAAGATCTTGTCATCAAATACATCCAAAAACATCAGTTACCACCTCCCGGAAGCAAACTTATTGTCGGTTTCAGCGGAGGCGCAGATTCCGTTGTTTTGTTACATATCCTGCATCAGTTAGAATATGAATGTATTGCTGCCCATTGCAATTTTCATTTGAGAGGAGAGGAATCGCTCAGGGATGAACATTTTGCCCGGTCATTTGCCGAATCCCTCCAAATACCTTTTTGCAAAATAGATTTTGAAACGAAAAGTTTTGCTTCCGACAACAAAATATCTGTGGAAATGGCGGCCAGGGAACTGAGATATGCCTGGTTCGGAAAACTAAGAGAGGAAAATAATGCTGTAGCTATAGCTGTAGGTCATCATAAAGATGATAATGTTGAAACTTTTCTTCTGAATTTGATACGAGGTACAGGAATCAAAGGATTGACAGGACTTCGTCAGCAATCAGGTTATATTATTCGTCCGTTATTGTGCCTTAGCAAAGAAGATATTCTTAATTATGTTCAAAATGAAAGATTAAATTACGTGACAGATAGCAGCAATTTGCAGGATGAGTTTACTCGCAATAAACTTAGATTGCAGGTACTCCCTTTATTAAAAACAATAAATCCCTCCATATTTAATACGATAGAAGAAACTGCCCAACGGTTGGATCAGACCTGCAAAATTTATCACGATTCCATTACAAAAGCAAAAAAAAACGTATTTAATCCTGTTAACAGACAAATAGATATTGAATTGCTGAAAACATTTCCGGCTCCGGAAACGTTATTATATGAGATACTCAAGGAATATGGTTTTAATCAGGCAACGGTTAAAGATATTTTTTCTTCTTTAAATACTCAATCCGGGAAAAAATTTTATTCAACACATTATTTACTGGTTAAAGACCGCAATTCCCTTTTGATATCGGAAAAAAATCAACGAAATGAAGAAAAAATCTTTCAGATTTATGAACATGAAGAGTTGATTCATCATCCCGTTCATGCAGCATGGAAGATATTTCCCAAATCCGAAGATTTTCAGCTGGAACGCAATAGAAATGTTGCATATTTTGATGCAGACAAATTAAATTTTCCTCTTGTCATAAGAAAATGGGAGAAAGGTGATCGTTTTGTACCGTTCGGTATAAACGGAACTAAAAAGTTAAGCGACTATTTTAATGATAAAAAAATAAGTATTATTAAAAAACAAGAAATCTGGTTACTCTGTAATGACAAAGATATAATTTGGATTATTGGTTATCAGACTGACAATAAATATAAAATTACACAGACAACGAAAAATGTATGCCGTATGGAGGTATTTTTTTAGTAAATATATTACGTAAATTAAAAAATACTCCTATCTTTGCAAAAGATTTACTTCATTTCCACGTACATCCATATTTTATTTTCCTTTGAACTAATCAGAAAACATCGGAAAACATTTCAACAATAAAAGATTTTCTATACCTTATTATTTTATGCAAAAGTATAATATATTGCAACTCAAAGAGATGGCTATGGATACGCTCGTAGCTTTAGCTCAGGAATTAGGCCTAAAAAAAATTGAAAAACTGGGAAAAGACGATCTCGTTTACCAAATACTTGATCAACAGGCGATAGTAGGCGCTGCAAAACAAGCAGCAGAAGAAAAAAAAGTTGTCAGAAACGAACAACAAAAAAGAAGAGTTGGATCAAAAAAAGAAAAAGAAGTTGCTACAACAGAAGACACAACGATACCTGTTAAAAATAGAGTAACATTCAATTTGTCTGAATACATTTACGAAAAAAAACATAATGAAGCAAAAAGTCAGGAGACACCTGAAGAAAAAGAGAAAAAAATAAAAACTGTAAAAAAAGCAGAAGAATTTATTGTAGAAATGAAACATAAAGATATTCTCCCATTTACTGGTTCTGATAAACAAGAACAGGAAAAAACGGATAAATTGGAAGAGGTTGAAAAAATCGAAAAAATCGAAAAAATGGCAAAATCCGAAAAAATAGAAAAAAAAGTAGAAGTGGAGAAAGTGGAAAAAACTCAAAAAGCCCCCAAAAAACAGCCTATACCTGTTCAGAATACAGAAAGTTCTCAGCAGCAACCGGAAATTGTAGCAGAATCTTCTCTGCCTGAACCTAAAGAACAATTTATGGATGAAATTATTGAAAATGAACCTAAAGTAGAAGAAAAACCTCAAAGACTTGTATTTCGTCATAGCCCGGAGGTAAATAGCGTGATGGATAAAGTGCTTCCTATAACACAAAAAAAGGAGACGAAACCGATTCAGGAGCCAAAAATCACAGAACAAGCTGTAAGCCAACCCGATAATAGTAGTCAAAATCAAAGTCAGAGTAAACAACAACAAAACCAGAATCAGCCCCGCCAGTCAAAAGAAAAACCTTTTGAATTTGAAGGTATTCTTATTGGTTCCGGTGTGTTGGAGATTATTCAGGAAGGTTACGGATTTCTTCGTTCTTCGGATTATAACTATCTGTCGTCGGCAGATGATATATATGTGTCCCAGTCTCAAATCAAATTATTCGGATTGAAGACAGGAGACGTAGTCGAAGGTCCTATTCGACCACCCAAAGAAGGTGAGAAATTTTTCCCGTTGGTAAAAGTAGATAAAATCAATGGACGCTATCCGGAAGAAGTTCGCGACCGTGTTCCGTTTGATCATTTGACACCATTGTTCCCCGATGAAAAATTCAGGCTCACAGCCAGTATGAGTCCTAAAGTCGGAGATAAGATATCAGTCAGAGTAGTAGACCTTTTTTCTCCTATCGGAAAAGGCCAACGTGGATTGATTGTCGCCCAGCCGAAAACAGGAAAAACAGTATTGTTAAAAGATATTGCTAACGCAATCGCCTGGAACCATCCGGAAGTATATATGATCGTTTTGTTGATCGACGAACGTCCGGAAGAAGTAACAGACATGCAAAGGAGTGTTGATGCCGAAGTAATTGCTTCTACGTTTGACGAACCGGCAGAACGGCATGTTAAAATTGCAGATATTGTGTTGAATAAAGCCAAAAGATTGGTAGAATGCGGGCACGATGTGGTTATTTTATTAGACTCCATTACTCGTTTAGCCAGAGCATATAACACAGTACAACCACCATCAGGAAAAGTTCTTTCGGGAGGGGTCGATGCCAACGCCTTGCAAAAACCCAAAAGATTTTTTGGGGCCGCCCGTAATATCGAAAACGGAGGATCATTGACCATCATTGCGACAGCACTCACAGAAACAGGATCTAAAATGGACGAAGTAATCTTTGAAGAATTCAAAGGTACCGGTAACATGGAACTTCAATTAGATCGTCGTCTTTCCAACAAACGTATCTATCCCGCTGTTGATATCATGTCATCCAGCACAAGACGTGACGACTTGCTTCAAGACAATGATACAATTAATCGTATGTGGATACTTCGTAAATATCTATCGGATATGAATAGTGTCGAAGCGATGGAATTTGTGAAAGATCGTCTGATAAAAACATATGATAATGATGAGTTTTTAGCCTCAATGAACGGATGATAATGAATTTGAATCTTTATTAAAAAATATTAATGTTAAATTCTTGAGAACAAAATTCCAATCAACATTGTTATAAGTCTATAATTTGAATTTTGTCTTACATAAATATTTCTTAATAATTATTCTTATGAAAAAGACTATTTTATACTCATTTCTGATGGGAGCGTTTATTTTGATGTTATCCTCTTGTAGCTCCTCATCATATACGTTATTGAATAGCAATGTTTATCCGGGAAAAAACGTAAATCCGAATCAAACATTTAGTATGCTTCCATATGATGCATCTAAACTCCCTGCCCAAATATCTATTTATGATGTTCAGAATATCCAACGGGCAATAGCTAATGAATTATCAATCAGAGGATTCAAAGAAGATCAGACAGGTAAGGGAGATTTGAAAGTTATTACCACGTTGTATGCCAAAATAAATGTGGAAACAAAAGATGCAATACCTGATTGGGCTCCGGTAAGACCAGCGCTAGCCGGAACAATGGCTCCTATGTACAGAAGTTATTATGATGATGCTTCAATCATAGGAAGTATAGATAAAGAAGGTGTCTTAGCCGTTGATATTGTGGATAAAACAAATGCTGTGGTATGGGATGCTGCTGTAAGTTCTGTAGTTGATACCAGTGATTCTTTAACTAAAAATATTAAGAATCCGGCAGAAATAAATAAGGCAATAAATAAATTGTTCAGTCAATTCCCGGTGCCGGTTCCGGCTGTTGCAAAAAAATAAAATTTAATTCTTAACATATCTGTGCCTTAAAAATGGAATTACAATTTTTCTGTTTTTAAGGCATTTCTTATAAGAGTGCCGATCTTTTTATATTCAAAAAACAGGATGAAAATATAGATTTGAAAGTTAAAAACTCAAATCAACGTAATACAAAACTGATTTGTGTGCATAAAATTAATTATTAAAATAAAAAAATATGAAAAAAATCTTATTTTTAGTATTATTAACATTAGTAGTTGTATATTCTTACGCACAAAAAGGTGATCTTTACATCGGAGGACAAGGAGACTATATTACTATGTATAAAGATTTTGGATTTGGAATACGCGGAGGATATAATTTTTCCGATCCATTTCAGGTCAATTTGATTTATACTATGACTCCTACCATTTCAATGGAAAACTCCGGGGCTCCGGATGATAAAGCCCAACTGTACAATATGGATTTAAATTTGAATTATTATATTTTAAATAATAAGTCTTGGGGTATGTCTCCGGTTGTAGGACTTAATTATTTGATTGAAAAAATGGACTGGCTTTCATGGGCAATTCCAACTAAAGAAATAAATAATTTATTCGGTTTAAATTTAGGTTGGGATATCAAGTACAATGTAACGGAGGCCGTCAGGCTACATGGTTCATGGAAATATTCAATTTTGAAAGACGATCATAGCCATCATACATTTAGCCTGGGTATAGGATATTACTTTAATGTATTTTGAATTTTTTCTGTTTTTAAAGAAATTATATACGCAGATCGGCCCCCTAGTGTCCACTTCCATGCATAATTTTTTATTAAAAGGAATAGATGCACTTATAAAACAGATTAGTTAAGGAAGGGAAAGACAAACAAGTCTTTCCCTATTTTTTTGTATAAATCCATTGTTTTTTTGCTGTTTTGATTGCTTTCTAATCACAAAATAATTCCTATTTTTGTAACTGTCATTAGAATAATATTCAGAAAATCAAGTTGTTATTATCTAAAGATGGAATATATTGTAAACAAAGAACATGAATAGAAGAAACTTTTTAAATATTGGAATCGGATTGTCACTGACTTCTTTGATTTCTCATAAATTAACTGCACAAAACATAACAGATCAGTCGTCAGGCAATGTAATACTGAAGCCGTCAAGGTTGTTTTTGGGAGATAAAGTCGGATTGGTAGCTCCGGCCTGGCTGATAACCGAAAATGATCTGCAATTATCAATCGATAGAGTCAAACAACTTGGACTTCAGCCTGTTTATTCTGATAAAATTCTCGGAAAATGTGGTTATTTCAGTGGTACAGACAAAGAGCGTGCCGATGATTTTAATAATATGATAAAAAATCCGGAGATAAAGGGAATTATATTTACAAACGGAGGATATGGTTGTGCCCGGATTCTTGATCTGGTAGACTACGATATGATCAGAAAAAATCCCAAAGTTATTATCGGATTCAGTGATGATACTGCCCTTATTAATGCTATTTACAAGAAAACCGGATTAATAACATTTCATGGACCGGTCAGCAAGACGATACACCGGGATTATAATAAAATGCAGTTTGAGAATATTGTGATTCGTCCTACCGATCAGTATACAATTGAAAGTTCTGATAATGATTTACAAAAATCAGTTGAAGATAAAGTCTTTGAAAGATATACAATAACTCCCGGCAAAGTACAGGGGAAACTCACTGGAGGAAATCTGACATTGATATGTTCTATGGTAGGGACTCCATACCAGATTGACTTAAAAAACAAGATTGTAATGATTGAAGATACCGGAGAAGAGCCATACCGGATTGACCGGATGTTGACCCAACTGATTGCATGTGGAGAGCTGACAAAAGCTTCCGGAATTGTATTTGGAATCTGCCGTGGATGCGATAAGTCGGATAAATCGATGGCTCCGAATTCATTTACCTTGCGACAGGTAATTGAAGACAGGATCAAACAGTTAAAAATTCCGGCAGTATACGGATTGTCATTTGGGCATAACATACACAATTTTACATTTCCGATAGGATTAGATGCGCTACTGGATACTGATCATATGACAATCAAATTATTGGAAAAGGCTGTGAGGTAAAATTGTGATGAGTTTTTAACGTGAGTTTCTATGTTGCATTGTAGCATAAAAACTCACATTAATTTACTATGCGAACATCTTCTTAAACTTCCTAAAAATATTCTCTTTTGCAGCAGTTGTTGGTTGGAAATTTTTTGCTTCCTGCATCTCTAAAAGGATTTTTTTCTCGGTATCTGAAACAGTTTCAGGAACATAAATGCTCACATTGATCAATAGATCACCATTTCCATAACTATTGATACTCGGCAAGCCTTTATTTCTGAGACGAAGTACTTTACCTGGTTGAGTCCCAGGTTCTATAGTAACTTTAGCCTTTCCATCCACAGTGGGAACTTCAACTGTTCCTCCTAAAACTGCAGTTGGAAAACTTAATAGCAAATTGTATATCAGATCATTATCGTCACGGATCAATTCCGGATCAATTTCTTCTTCAATAACGATCAGCAAATCGCCGTTAACTCCTCCTCTACGGGCAGCATTCCCTTTTCCTGACATGGATAATTGCATTCCTTCTCCCACTCCGGCCGGAATGTTGATAGCGATGATTTCCTCATCCTTCACTATGCCTTCTCCATTACATTGAGCACATTTTTTAGTGATAATTTTACCATCACCGGAACAAGTCGGACAAGTTGATGTAGTTTGCATTTGCCCGAGAATCGTATTAGCAATGCGGGTTACGGTTCCTGTTCCATTACATGTTGTACAAGTAGTATAACTATTGGAATCTGCAGCTCCATTTCCATTACAATGTTTACAAGGAACATATTTCTTTACTTTGATCTTTTTCTCTACGCCGGAAGCAACTTCTTTCAGGTTCAGCTTAACTTTAACCCGTAAGTCGGAACCCCGGTTAACTCTCTGGCCTCCACGGCCTCCACCTCCAAATCCACCGAAACCACTGAATCCGCCGAAATGACCACCAAAAATGTCTCCAAACTGGGAGAATATATCTTCCATTGTCATTCCGCCACCGAAGCCGCCATTACCGGAAGCGCCTCCTACGCCTGCATGACCAAATTGATCATAACGGGAACGTTTATTCTGGTCGCTCAACACTTCATAAGCTTCAGCCGCCTCTTTGAATTTTTCTTCTGCTTCTTTATTATCCGGATTTTTATCCGGATGATATTGGATTGCTTTTTTCCGATACGCTTTTTTTATTTCTTCAGCTGTAGCTGTACGAGTTACTTCCAATATTTCGTAATAGTCCCTTTTTGTCATTTTATTTTTCGTTGTTTTTGTTAACCGGCCACTACCACTTTTGCATGACGGATCACTTTGTCATTTAATGTGTAACCTTTTTGTACACAATCTATTACTTTTCCCTTCATGCTGTCGTCATCAACAGGTATTGTAGCAATCGCATCAAACAAATCCGCATCAAATTCTTTATCTTTTGTTTCCAAAACATGTACTCCATTTTGATTCAAAAAAGACATGAATTTGTTGTAAATCAATTCAACTCCTTCAACCAAAGAATCTTGTGCTTGAGACACGGAATTAATATTTTCCAAAGCACGCTCAAAATCATCAATCACAGGAAGCAGTCCCACAAGGATTTTCTCTCCTCCGCTTTTGATCAATTCTGCCTTTTCTTTCAATGTACGCTTGCGATAATTGTCATATTCTGCTATCAAACGGAGATGAGAATCTTTCAATTTTTCCAATTCGACAGACGGATTGTCAGTATCATCGGAAGTTTCTTCAATATTCTCAGTTTCCAACTGCTCATTTGTCATATTTTGCGAAAAATTGTCAGTTGTATTTTCAATATCCTCTAAGTTTTCCTTTTTTCTCTGATTATCCATTATTTATTATTATTTATTATTGTCCTGTTTATCAAAAAGTTATGACTTGTATTCATTGCATATATATCAATAATATATTTAATTGTCAGCAAATATATTGCCAAGAAAATTTTAAAAACACTATTTTTGCAATAATAAATACTAAGACACAATGTGTTTAAAAATATCAGGTATGAAAAAAGGACTCTTATTCTTTGTGTTGTTAAGCATTTGCTTTTCTTTGATTGGTCAAAATGATCAAATATGTCGTTTAGGTTTCAAATTTCAAATAAGTACCTCAAAAAACTGGGGATATGGAAAGCCGGTCATCTTTTCCGTAGATGCCTCTTCTCCTGACGAAACTGCTCAATTCAAACCAGATGATATCATTGAGTCGGTGGATGGAACATCTACCAATGGCTTATCTATTGAAGAAGTCTACACCCTTCTTTTAAATGAAAACCAAAATATAACATTGCTAATAACTAACTTAAAAGAAAAAAATAAAAAAGTTGTTTTCACAAAAAAATGCAGTACTCCTAACTCGATAGATGAAGAGGAATTAGCCTCGGCATATGTTTTCTACAGTCTGGAAAATAACGGAGTCCGTTCGTTCTATTGTCCGTTCAAAACTACTGTTACCGAAGAAAAAGATTTGGGTCACTATAAAACATTCGGTTTCAGCCCCGTAGATCCAAACAATAAAAAACTGGAAGAATATATCAATAGTCAGATCAAGAATTGTCTGGAATCCAAAGGATTAAAGTATGATGCAAAAGAACCCGATCTGCTTATTCAAACTTATTATGATTACGCTAAAAATCCTAATTATTTATCAGCAGAAGATCCGCGTAACTTTCCTACCGAATTCCGCTACGATGTTTATTCGAAGAAAATGCTCAATTTTCCCATCTACTATACATCTTTAGTAAGGGAAAATCTGGTTCCATATCATATAAACTTCGGGATTAAAATTATTGATAGATACAGTTCTGTTTTGCTTTGGGAATGTGAAGCAAAAGAAAATTTAAGCGCTCCTTATAAACTGGATGATTACGCTTATTTTCATATTCCATTGATGCTCATGCAATATCCTAATCCTAAATCAACCACTCTTGCCCGCTATGTTTTTACTCAACAGAAATATAATTATACAGGGATCGGTTATAATATTGATCATATCAATGAAATTGTATCTGTAGACCCCAATTCTCCGGCCGATATTGCCGGTATTCAATCCGGTGATATTCTCGAAAAAACGGATGGGAAAAAAATGGGAAAATCAGCGTCGACTTACAGTTCTGTCTATAAAAGATTTATCAAAGAGACATTGCCACTTCGAGATCCCAGCACGCAATACACAGATGCAAGTGGTTATGCCAGTTGCATGTATTGGGACAAATCAAAATATCCGCAAATTGCCGATGTTTTCAAGAAAAATGATTATCTGACAAATTTTGCCTATTTGTTTTATTTTGAACCTTTTATTAATCTTTCAGAAATCAATATTGTTTCTTTTTCAGTCAAAAGAGAAAAGGAAAAAATAGGAGACATCAAAATACAACCTGAGATTCAGAAAAGAATGGCTTTTGAAGCATATTGAACTCAATTTTCTGATCTTCCAGGCTGAATCTAATCAGAAAATCATAAGTTTTATTTCTGCTTATTATTTGGGTAAAATAAGAAGGAATAATATTCTTAAACATCTTATTATCAATAATTTCATCACCTTTTACAAGTATAAAGCTATCATCCGTAAACAGTCTATTATCTGACAAAGAATTTTCATTTTCTGTCATATTAATGTATTTTTCCATAGTTTCTTCTGTTTGAGCAAAAAGAAGGTAATTTTTATATAATTTGAAATAAATAGGGTTTTCTGTGTGAAATAAATCTCCCAATAAATTGGCAAGAGGAAGATTATCAGGCAATTGGTGACGATACAAAAATTTATCAAAGTTTCTCTCTCTTTTTTTTAGTTCGGACAAAAATTTACATTTATCTGTCAATTCCAAACAGGCAATCTTTTCTTCTGCTTTCACCTGCTGCTTATCTTCAAATGAAAAATAAATAACAGACAAGTCGCCTGTCAAATATTTAGTCAATATAGAATCCGGAAAAAACACGTCTCTGCTTATTTTTTGAATATAAGAACGAATATTTTCTGCATTCAAATGAAACAAACAGGAAGTCGTTGCAGGAATCATCGAAGAATTGAACTCGTTTTGTCCGGTTTTAACCGACAAAATGTCATACAACTCAGTATCTGTATACTTCGGGTCTAAGTAACCATTGGCAACATAATTTTCTTTTCCCCCAGAAATATCGAATGAAAACCATTTACCGATATTCACCAACATACCGGCCAAAGCTCCGGATCCAATATTTTTAGCAGAAGCCCTGAATGATATGTCCTTTTTTAACGAATTTCCTGATTCACAAGCATCAATGGCCTCATACAACAAGCTTTTGTTGTAACTTCCTATAAAAACGCCCTGATCGTAGGTGAAACAGAAAAACCGATCATCTGCAGTAGATCTGATTTTGATTGTTCTATTTTTATATATCTCTGTTTTATAGGAAAATAGGAAAAATTTTGTTTGTTTCACAGCTGATTCCCATTGTTCGACCATATTTTTTGTTGCGTCAATATAAATCAACTCTCCTTTATTGTGATAAGAAATAGCTATTTTTTTTTGTTTAAAAAATTTCCCTAAAGATGAAAGTAAATTAAAACAATCTTCCGAGGGTAAAAAGTTTTCAGGAAACTGATTATCACATGTCAAAGGCTTTTGGGTGATAAAAACAGCATAAGAATTTGCAGGGATAAATGTAAACAAATCAGGGTTTTGAATTTTCTCTATTTCCTTCAGTTTCAGATAAGCATACCCTCCCCCACATAGTATTGCAACAATTAACAATAAAATCAATTCTATTTTTATAATTTGTTTTATTTGCATACGTTATGTAAGGAAGTTACATTTGTAGGCAAATATATTAATAAAATTTCAATTCTTCTCCCGGATGCTTACTTTGTTTTGGAAAGAACTTAAATCATTGTTAAATTCCCCAGTCGGAATCATTTACATAACTTTATTTCTATCTGTCATAGGAATAATGCTTTGGGTCGTTCCCGGCGAATACAATATTCTGGAAAATGGTTATGCAACCTTATCACCCTTTTTTTCCATCGTCCCAACCATTTTGATTGTATTAATTCCGGCATTATCCATGAAAGTTTTTTCGGAAGAAAAAAGATTAAAAACATTGGAATTATTGCTGACAAGGCCTGTTGGCCCGGAAAAAATCATATTCTCGAAAATAAGTGCAATTTTTGCAGTTTTACTGATTGCATTCCTTTTTACATTCATATATGTAATCAGCATTGCATATTATGCTCTACCCCTCAATGACATAGATTTTGGGTCAATAACAGGCTCATACATAGGACTCTTATTTTTGACTTTTACATTTATATCCATATCTGTTTTTGCATCGTCCATCTCTTCTAATCAGGTTATTTCTTTCATTATCGGGTTATTACTATGTGCATTTTTCTATTACGGCTTCGATCTTTTATCAGAAATGATTTTTTCCGGAAAAACACAATTGTGGATACAAAGTTTGGGAATTCATTTTCATTTTCAATCCATCCAAAGAGGAGTCATAGATAGTCGGGGTGTTATATGGATGTTGTTTATTTCAGGTATTTTCTTCCTGTTAACTTATTGTGTATTAAATAGAAATAAGAAAAATTATCTGAAATTCGTTTCATTATTCTCAATTGTATTGATTTCTTTCGTCGTTCTCAATCGTTTTTTTCATTTCCGGTATGATTTGACTGCTGAAAAAAGATATACTTTAAGCCCTCAAAGCAGAAAAATGATAGAAGAAATTGGCCAACCGCTTAAAATTCAATTGTATCTGACGGGCGATTTAAATGCCGGTTTTATTCGTTTAAAACAAGAAACATTAAACCTGTTGAACGAATTTTCCACCATTGCTCCCGGAAAGATAGAAATACAAGTCATTGATCCTTACGAAAAAGACAATAATTTTATATCAGATTTGAATAATAAAGGAATTGCCGGAATTGCCGTCAATGAGAAAAAAGAAGGAGGCTCCATTACTCAAAAAATATTATTTCCATGGATAATGATCAATTATGGAGAAAATTCGAAACCGGTTTCCTTACTTGTTAATCAGAAAAACAAATCCGGAGAAGAAAACTTGAACGCATCAATTGAAAATATTGAATATCAGTTAATTTCTTCTATAAATTCATTGATCCGGGGGACAATCAGAAAAATTGCTTTTATTGAAGGACATCAGGAACTTCCGGAAACTGCACTTGCTGATGCCAGTGATTTTTTAAGTCATTTTTACCAAATTGATAGGGGTTATTTATCCAATGATATCAACCAGTTGAATGATTATCAGGTAATTATTATCGCTGGCCCGCAATCTCCATTTTCAGAAAAAGAAAAATTTATTTTAGATCAATACTTAATGAAAGGCGGGAAAATAGTCTGGCTGGTCAATGGAGCTAAAATTCAACCCGAACTGTTGATAAACACAGGAGAAAGTCCATCCATGATCAATGATATTAATTTGAACGATTTATTTTTTACTTATGGAGTACGGATCAATCCGGTATTTATGCAAGATATGCAATGTGTTGAATTTCAACATCAGCCGTTTTATTATGCACCTTTACTCAATCCGTCCGGCAATCATTTGATTACTAAAGGAATTATGCCGGTGAAAAGCAAATTTGTCAGTACTATAGATTTTGTCGGGAATAACACATTTATTCAAAAAACTCCATTATTATTCGGTTCGGGACACTCTCACATTGTTAAAGTGCCCGAAATGATTTCTTTACATGAAGAATATGATAAATCGCATTTTTCAACAATAAAAAAAGAAATTACAGCAGTCTTATTGGAAGGAAATTTTGAATCTTTATTCACCAACAGAACAATACCTGAAGGAATCACTGTCAATAAAATAATTACGAAAAGTCTTCACACTCAAATGATTGTGATTGCGTGCGAAGAAATCATTGCAAACGAAATTTCAGGCTATGGAAAAGATACTCATATCTGGCCTTTAGGCTATGATCAAGAATCTGAAATCCAATTCGGTAACAGAGATTTTATTGTCAATTCAATTAATTATTTAACCGACGATACTAATATCATGTCTCTGAGAAATAAAAAATTTCAGCTCAGATTATTGGATAGGCAAAGGGTTCGTGCTGCGGGAGTTTACCCGGTTTTAGTAAATGTGATTCTCCCATCGATACTTCCTGTTTTTCTGTTTGGATTATTGTGGTTTTTGAGGAAAAGGAGGTATTCAAAAGCATTCAAAACGAACCAATAAATAAACTTTTAATATTTTTATAACTTATCTAATTTTACTATATTTGTCCTCCATTAATTGATAACTATAAAATTCATCATATTATGAAATTCGTTGTTTCCTGCACATCTTTATTGAGCCATTTACAAACAGTTGGCCGTGTTATTGCTTCTAAAAATTCAGTACCTATTTTAGATAGTTTTCTATTTGAATTGAATGGTAATAAGCTGACCATTACAGCTGCCGATGTAGAAACACGCATGGTTACTTCAATCGAAGTTTCAGGGGTAGAAGGAAATGGTATTGTTGCAATTGCATCCCGCAATTTACTGGATTCATTGAAAGAATTGCCGGAACAACCTATTACTTTTTCCATTAATGAAGACACAATGGAAATCGTCATTTTCTATGAAAACGGAAAGTATAATTTTGTAGGACAAAAAGGTGACGATTATCCTCAACCCAAAGAATTGAAAGATAGCGCTGTTGGATTAATGTTGCCTGCCCAACTGCTGCTTTCAGGAATTAACCGCGCATTATTTGCGACGGCCGATGATGAATTACGACCGGTAATGAATGGCATTTATTTTGATATCACTACAGAGCATATTACTTTCGTTGCATCTGACGGACACAAATTGGTTCGTTTCAAAACATTCGAAGCCAAAGGTTCTGAAAAAGCTGCATTCATTTTACCTAAAAAACCGGCTACATTGTTAAAAAACATCCTTTCCAAAGAATCTCAAAATGCAATTATCCGTTTTGATGATAACAATGCATACATTAAGTTGGAGAATTTCGAAATGGTCTGTCGTTTAGTTGAAGGCCGTTATCCTAATTACAATGCTGTTATTCCACAGGAAAATCCATACAAAGTAACAGTTGACAGGCAATTATTTATGAACGCTCTGAAACGCGTTGCCGTATTTTCCAATCCTGCAAGCAGCTTGGTAAAATTACAACTTTCCACTAATGCTATCGTAATTTCAGCACAAGACATAGATTTCTCTACCTCTGCAGAAGAAACCATTGCCTGCGTATATGATGGCACTGCTATGAGCATTGGATTCAAAGGAACATACTTGATTGATATTTTGAGCAATACCCCTTCTCCGGAAGTAATTCTGGAATTGGCAGATCCCTCCCGTGCAGGCTTGGTCTTACCTTCTGAGAATGCAGATGAAGAAGACTTACTGATGTTGTTAATGCCAATGATGTTGAATGATTGAATAAGCCAATGGAATTAAATCTGAAAAATCCTTTGGTTTTCTTCGACCTGGAAACTACGGGAATTAATATTGTAACAGACCGGATTGTAGAGATTTCCTACCTGAAGATATATCCTAATGGTAAAGAGGAAAGCAAAACCCGGAGAATCAATCCGGAAATGCCTATTCCTCCGGAATCTACAGCGATTCATGGCATCACAGATGAAGATGTCAAAGACTGTCCCACATTCAAGTCAATTGCAAAATCACTGGCCGCACAAATAGAAGGGTGCGACCTGGCCGGTTACAATTCAAATCGCTTTGACATACCTTTATTAGCCGAAGAATTTCTTCGTGCGGATGTCGATATTGATTTTTCCAAGCGAAAATTCGTAGATGTTCAAACCATTTTCCACAAAATGGAACAACGAACATTGTCTGCCGCCCTCAAATTTTACTGTAATAAAGATTTGGAAGACGCTCACAGTGCAGAAGCCGATACAAAAGCTACTTACGAAATTCTGAAAGCGCAACTCGATAAGTATGAAAATCTGAAAAACGACATAACATTCTTGTCCGAGTTTTCTTGTTTCACAAATAATGTTGATTTTGCCGGCCGGGTCGTATATAATGAAGCGCGAAAAGAAATAATCAACTTTGGAAAATACAAGGGACGCATAGTTGAAGAGGTTCTGAAAGAAGATCCTGGTTATTACGGATGGATTATGCAAGGAGATTTCCCCTTGCATACCAAAAAGATTTTCACTAACATAAAATTACGGAACTTTAACAAATCTTAAAGTTCCGGATTTTTCACATTTTCACAAGAAATTTTTCAAAACATTCTCCAGATTCTCCGGTTTAATATCTTTAGCAATAATTACACCGTGAGGATCTAACAGGATGTTAGTAAATCCCTTATCTAAATGATAAGTTTCATAAATAAGTGAATTTTTACCACCTGAATTGTGAAATTGAGTAGAAGGATTCAACTTGTCAGCTTTTACTGTTTCTTCAAATACCGAAACCTTGTCATCAAAAGAAATAGAAATCATTTGAATATCTTTTCTGTTGATCTGCTGCAATTTGTTGTTTAATAGTACGTTTTGGAATCTTGATTCGGGATTATATGCTGCCCAAAATTGTATTAAAACATATTTCCCGTTTACACTCTGACGTTGAACGTCAATTGCTTTAGCTCTGTCTCCAAGGTTTGTCCCAACAGAGACACCTTCTTTTTCAGTTGTAGAACCTGTTATTAGCAAAAGAGCTACAAACAGGAACATACTTCTTTTAATAAGCCTCATATATAATTGTTTAAGTAAAACAATAATCCGGATTCGTAAATCCAGATTCCCTGACTTTCAGGATATAACAATCGAAACACCGATTGTGTTTACTTTAAAACCGAGGCAAAGGTAAGAATTTAAATTTTAACTACCAAATATCAATATTATAAGCATAATTAAAAATAAAAAGTGAAAAACTAATGTGAGCTTACGCATCACAATAATTTTCCACCTTTAGTTTTTCTCTTTTAATTTTTAATTCTTAATTGTTTTCCTGAGGTTTTTCCTCTCTGGGAGGTCTGGGCATCAAAACTTTACGTGAAAGTTTGAATTTGCCGCTTTTCGGATCAATATCAATTAATTTTACTTCAATTTCGTCACCTTCTTTAAGTCCGGCATCTTCTACTTTTTCCAATCGTTTCCAATCGATTTCAGAAATATGTAATAAACCGTCTTTTCCGGGCAAAAATTCTACAAAAGCACCGTAAGGCATGATTGAGCGAACTTTACCAACATAAACTTCTCCTACTTCAGGTACAGCGACAATTCCCTTAATTCTTTTTGTTGCGGCATCGATCGAAGCTTTATTATTCGCAGAAATTTCCACACGCCCGTAACCATCAATTTCTTCAATAGTGATAGTAGCTTTTGTTTCTTCCTGTAAGCCTTGAATAATTTTTCCTCCGGGGCCAATTACTGCACCAATAAATTCTTTCGGAATGATAATCACTTCGATTCTCGGAGCATGAGGTTTGAGGTCTACTCTTGGTTCCGGCATAGTTTCCAGAATTTTACCCAAGATATGCATGCGTCCTTCTTTAGCCTGAGCCAACGCTTTTTCAAGAATTTCAAAAGAAAGTCCGTCAACTTTGATGTCCATTTGAGTAGCCGTAATTCCATCTTTTGTTCCAGTCACTTTGAAATCCATATCACCCAAATGATCTTCATCACCTAAAATATCGGAAAGAACAGCAAAATTTTTACCTTTATTTTCGGAAATAAGTCCCATAGCAATACCGGAAACCGGTTTTTTCATTTTCACACCAGCATCCATTAAAGCCAAAGTTCCGGCACAAACAGTTGCCATAGATGAAGATCCGTTTGATTCAAGAATATCGGAAATAACCCTTATTACATAAGGATAATCACTTGGAATCATACGTTTCAAAGCACGGTGAGCCAAATTTCCATGACCCACTTCACGACGACCTACGCCGCGTTGAGGTTTAGCTTCTCCTGTAGAAAACGGAGGAAAGTTATAATGTAAAAGAAATCGTTCTTTTCCTTGTGCTAACACATCATCAATAATTTTTTCATCCAGTTTGGTTCCTAAAGTTACGGTTGACAATGACTGTGTTTCACCACGTGTAAAAATGGAAGAACCATGAGGGCCAGGCAAGCAATCAACTTCCGACCAGATCGGACGGATTTCTGTTGTTTTTCTGCCATCCAAACGGATTCCTTCGTCAAGAATACAACGGCGCATAGCTTCTTTTTCAACATCATGATAATAACGGGCAATCAAAGCGCCTTTTTCTTCCAGTTGTTCTTCTGTATATTGAGTTTTATATTCATCAACAACAGCTTTGAAAGCATCACTACGTTCATGTTTGCCGGATCCGGATTTTGCTATGGCATATACTTTGTCATAACATTTTTCACGAACATCTTTGCGAAGTTCTTCATCGTTTTCTTCGTGACAGTAAGTTTGTTTTACTGTTTTACCAACCATTTCGGTAAGTTCTTTCTGAGCAAGACATTGGACTTTGATAGCTTCATGTGCAATTTTGATAGCTTCGAGCATTTCAGCTTCTGAAACTTCATCCATTTCACCTTCTACCATCATAATATTTTCGTAAGTAGCCCCGACCATGATGTCCATATCAGCTTTGTCTAATTGGTCATATGTTGGATTTACAATAAATTGTCCGTCAATTCTTGCAACGCGGACTTCAGAAATCGGCCCATTGAAAGGAATGTCGGAAACGGCTAACGCAGCAGATGCAGCCAGCCCGGCTAAAGCATCCGGCATATCCTGTCCGTCACTTGAATATAAAATCACATTTACAAACACTTCAGCATGATAATCATCTGGAAACAAAGGGCGTAAAGCGCGGTCAACTAAACGTGAAGTCAATATTTCATAGTCAGAGGCGCGTCCTTCCCTTTTAAGAAAACCTCCGGGAAAACGTCCGATTGAAGAAAATTTCTCTTTATATTCTACCTGTAAAGGCATAAAATCAACTCCTGGATTAGCTTCTTTTGCAGCGCAAACAGTAGCCAACAACATAGTGTCACCCATACGGACAACAACAGAACCATCAGCTTGTTTGGCTAATTTTCCTGTTTCAATGGAGATAGACCTTCCATCTCCTAAATCAATCGTCTTAATAATTGGATTAATCATAAATTACCTTTATTATATCTATAACTTCTTTAAAATCGCACAAAGTTAATGAAAATTTGTAGGATATCAGAATTGTAATAAAAAAGTTAATATAAACAAGAAAAAATAAAAAATCCGTGATTTCCCTCATAATCCATGTTCTATTGAATTAACAACTTAAAAAACTCAGGAATATATGAAACGAAAACTTACCATTCTTAAAATATTTTTCAACAAAAAAACAAAATCTATACTTTTGTATTGTTAAAACATGTATATTTGCAATATTATTTATTTCTACTTTTATGAATGATATAATTCCCCTAATAACAGACCTGAAAATTAAATGGCATAAATTACAGTCGACGATACAAAAGATGAATGCAGATGCCTGTATCATCACCTCCAATGTGAACATATACTATTTGTGCGGACAAATATTCAGCGGTTATATATATTTTCCATCGGAAGGAGATCCTCTTTTTTTCGTTAAAAAATCTCAGGAACTCAATCCTGATTTTCAAACCGTTTTTATCAGAAAACCGGAGGATATAACTGAGATTCTGAAAAGTAAAGGAATTCATCATACGAATCATATTTTGTTGGAAGGAGATCAAATCTCATTCAATGAATATACCCGCCTACAAGCCGTTTTTAATCCGGATAAAACAAGCAATGCATCTGATATTTTAAGAAAGCTGAGGATGATTAAAACTCCCTGGGAAATCGAACAATTCAGATATTCGGCAAAAAAACATGCCGAAGTTTATGCACAAATTCCATTTTGTTATAAAGAAGGTATTACCGACCTTGAATTCCAGGCAAATATCGAACTGATTATGCGGAACAACGGTTCCATAGGAATTTTCCGTGGTTTCGGCAGCAACATGGACATTTATATGGGAAGTATCTTAAGCGGTGAAAATGCCGGAAGCATTTCCCCCTTTGATTTTGCATTGGGAGGAGAAGGAACCCATCCCTCTTTGCCGGTAGGAGCAAATAAAACAAAACTAAAACCGGGAACGTCTGTAATGGTCGACATGGCAGGAAATTACACAGCATACATTACTGACATGACAAGGGTTTTTTCCATTGGGAAATTACCCGATGAAGTATATCGCGCCCATCAACTTTCAATAGATATTCAGAACCGGATGATAGATGAATTTAAAACCGGACTCTCTTGTGCGGATATCTATAATTTTTCTTTGGAAATGTCAGAAAAAGCCGGTTTTGCAAAGAATTTTATGGGAACCAGGCAGCAAGCTAAATTTGTCGGACATGGTGTAGGTATAGAGATCAACGAATTACCTGTTTTAACAGCACGCTCTAAAGATGCATTGGAACCAGGAATGGTTTTTGCATTAGAACCTAAATTTGTCTTTCCGGGGGTCGGCGCAGTCGGAATCGAAAACACTTTTCTGGTCAAAGACAGAGAACTGGAAAAACTAACATTGTTCAATGAAGAGATAATAGAATTAGGAGTAGCAAGTGATGCTTTACTTTGCTAAACTTTTTATCTCCTATTTTGTTAATCACTATATTGGTTGAGGGTTTGACCTTTCAATATTAAATGTTCAACATTAAACAATTTACTCATGACATTCGGATTTATCGGACTGGGAAAAATGGGCGCCAAAATGGTACAACGCCTTTTAAGAGATAATCACAAACCGGTTGTATATAACCTCACTTCTAAAGAAATTGAAGAAGCTGTCTCGTATGGAGCTACCGGAGCTACAAGTGTTTCTGATTTAGCAGGAAAATTAACCGGAAGAAAACTGGTCTGGTTGATGGTTCCTTCGGGAGCTCCTGTAGATCAAAATATCGACGAATTAATTCCTTTATTAAAAGAAGGTGATATTATTGTCGACGGAGGAAATAGTTATTGGAAAGATTCTGTCGAAAGAAGTAAAAAATTGAAACAATTCGGAATCGAATATATCGACTGTGGAACCAGCGGTGGTGTCTGGGGACTCGAAAACGGATATTGCCTCATGTATGGAGGAAGCCGGGAAGCTTGCGATTTTGCAGAACCTATTTTCAAAAGTTTGGCTCCGGCCAACGGTTATCTGCGTTGCGGAAAAAGCGGTTCGGGACATATGGTCAAAATGGTACACAACGGAATCGAATACGGAATGATGCAAGCCTATGCCGAAGGATTCGAAATCATGAAAAAGTCACCTTATGATATCGATCTGGAAAAAGTTTCCCAACTATGGATGCAAGGCTCCGTGGTTCGTTCCTGGTTACTGGAACTAATTGGAAATGCATTGAAAGAAGACCAGGAATTAACAGGTATCAAAGATTATGTGGCCGATAGCGGAGAAGGAAGATGGACAGTACAGACTGCCATGGATTTCGATGTTCCGGCTCATGTGATCACATCCTCTCTTTACACCCGTTTTCAATCCCGTCAGGATTCTTCATATGCAATGAAATTGCTTGCTGCTTTGAGGAATCAGTTTGGCGGGCATGATATGAAAAAATCTTAAAAAACAAGCTTATGTTGACAAAACCCAATAATCAGGTACTTGTAATTTTCGGGGCTTCCGGAGATCTGACTTATCGTAAGTTAATACCTTCTGTATTCGATCTTTACAAACAAAGGCTCCTGCCTGGTAATTTTGCCGTTTTGGGAGTCAGCCGAAGCAAATTGACTGACGATTCTTTCCGGGAAAAAATGATCGAAGGAATACATAATTTTTCTTCTTTCAAGGAGATAAATAATGAAGAAGTAAATGAATTCGTACAGTTGCTTCATTATCTTTCAATTGATACGGAAAAAGCGGAAGATTATTCCCAACTGAAAGAACGTTTGCACAAAATAGATGAAGATCATCAAACGGAAGGAAATTATATCTTTTATCTTTCAACTCCCCCTTCCATGTATAATGTTATTCCTGCATACCTGGCTCAGCAAGGCTTAAACAAAAACAAAAAATCATTTCGTAGAATCATCATTGAAAAGCCTTTTGGTGTCAATCTGAAATCTGCTATCGATCTGAACAAATTTTTGCTGGAGCATTTCGAAGAAAGACAAATCTATCGTATCGATCATTATTTGGGAAAAGAAACCGTTCAGAATTTGTTGGTCACCAGATTTGCCAACAGTATTTATGAACCTCTCTGGAACAGAAATTATATAGATCATGTCGAAGTAACTGCCGCTGAAAGCATCGGAGTGGAGGGACGCGGAGGATACTATGATTCGTCCGGAGCTTTGAGAGACATGATTCAAAACCATCTATTACAGATGGTTGCATTGGTTGCGATGGAACCGCCGACAGAAATCTCAGCTTTGGCGATACGAAACGAAAAACTGAAAGTTTTTCAATCCATCAGACCTTTGAAGGAAGATGAACTGTTCAAAAACGTCATTCGCGGACAATACGTAGCATCCAACATCAAAGGTAAATATCAAAAAGGATACAGAGAAGAAACAGGAGTTAATCCGCAATCAAGAACAGAAACTTTTATAGCATTAAAACTCTATATAGATAACTGGAGATGGGGCGGCGTGCCGTTTTATCTTCGTACAGGTAAAAAATTGCCTACACGTGTTTCGGAAGTTGTTATCCATTTCAAACCTACACCCAGCAACTTATTTGTGGCAAACAAAGATTCTTTTAAGACCGGAAACCAACTTGTTATCCGTATCCATCCGGATGAAGGAATTTTATTGAAAACAGGAATGAAAGTACCTGGAGCAGGTTATGTGGTGCGTGACGTAAACATGGATTTCCATTACAAAGATCTGGATTCCAAATATCTTCCGGGAGCTTATGAACGATTGATACTGGACTGTATGGTAGGAGACCCTACTCTCTATACTCGCGGGGATGCATTGGAAGATGCCTGGGCATTTGTACAACCCATCCTTGATTTCTGGGAAAATAATCCGGATGCACCCTTGCATGGTTATCCTTGTGGGACCTGGGGACCCGAAGATGCCGAAAAATTATTCGGAAACGGAGAACAAACCTGGAGATATCCTTGTAAAAATCTGGCTGACGACGGAATTTATTGTGAATTATGAAAACAAGCATTTATATATTAACATAAAAACCCTCAAATGGATTTCAATTTTAAATAAATAATCCCTAGATAATAAACATGTAAATTTCCCTATAACATTAATGAAAAAAATAAACATTTGCATATGAAAAAGTTAGTTTACAACTCCATCACCGAATTATGCGTTGGAGTTTCTCAGTTTCTTTTCGATATTTTAATAGATAAGCCTCAAGTCAATATAGCCCTATCCGGAGGTTCGACACCCAAGGCTTTGTTTGATTTCTGGGCTGAAAACCTGAAAGGAATTATCCCCTGGGAAAAAATTAATTTCTTCTGGGGAGACGAAAGATGCGTGCCGCCCGATGATGAAATGAGTAACTTCGGAATGGCAAAAAAACATTTTCTGGACAAAATGTCTATTCCCAATAATCAAATTTTCCGGATTCGCGGTGAAGCCAATCCTGAAGAAGAAGCCCGGAGATACGGAAATATGATTCCTCAACACTTTGATCTGGTTATTCTCGGATTAGGGGAAGACGGACATACTGCTTCTATTTTTCCTTCACAAATCGAACTCTTTGATAGTCATAGTAATTGTGTTGTCACTACTCATCCTGAAACAGGAATGAAAAGAATCAGCGTCACCGGAAGAATAATCAATCAGTCTGATTATGTAGCTTTCCTTGTGACTGGAAAAAATAAGGAAGAAAAAGTTCGTGAAATCCTTACAAACAGAAGACAATTCATCGATAAGTATCCGGCAGCCAGAGTTGATCCGATTTCCGAGAATCTGTTCTGGTTTGTGAGTTTCTGAAATCCATTATGAATGTGAATGCCGAAGTTCGCTTTGCTCCTTATTCACAGTGAGCAAAGCGACCATCGCTATTCACAATTCACCTTCTATTGATTTCCTATATATCGCAACCACACATCCAATCCACAATAAACCCGACAAAACAGCAAACCACCAATTATCCCCTGTACCCATTTTGTTAATTTGGTCAGAGAGTGCAGGGTCCGTAACAAAATAATAAGTCAATACACCAATCACATTATTTACCAAATGAGCAAAAACCGGAATCCAGATATTTTTTGTCCACAATAATAAATAACCTAAATAAGCGCCTAACAAAAGTCGTGGCAAAAATGTAAAAAATTGCGTATGCACAGCGCTGAACAAAACAGCTACAACCCAAACAATCCAATGAGGATTTTTTGTCAATTTATTGAATAAATTCTGAAGTACGCCTCTGAAAAAAAACTCCTCGCCAATCGAAGCTATAACTCCTACTAACAATAAATTAGAGAATAATTTAACGATTGTTCTATCTCCAAACATTGTCCTGACCAATTCATTATTACTTTCTTCCATCCTGACCAATGAATCTTCCAATCCTTTTAAAAATTCAGGGAATACAACTTGTTTGTTAATGAAAGCCAGCCAATTAAGAAGAGGAATGACAACTATCATACTTATTAGGATTAAACCCATAATATTCAATGGAATATATTCTTCTATCATCAAATATTTTTTCCAGTCATCACTGACAAATTTAGAGAAAAGTAAGGCCGGTAAAAGAAAAATAACCAAAGTAGAAAAAAGTTGCATCAACCATACTGCCGACGGATTACGCATCAAAACAGCCATTGACTCCTCATCCACAAATTTACCCGTGAAAATCAACAGAATTACATTTACATTTAGACTATATATGAAGGCTCCTGTAAGGATCAATAAAATCAAACCTAACAACTGGCGAACAAAAGAATAGTTTTTCCAAATCCCATTAAATTGCATACAATATTTTTAACAAATTATGATACAAATATAAAACAATTATCTATTTGTTGGTTTCAAAGAATAAACTAACTTTGCGCCTCAAAAAACTTAATTTCCAGAAGAATGAATATTACAATCAACAACATCGATCCTGTAAATGCAATTATTAAAATTGAAATTGCTCCCGAAGATTATACAGGAGAGGTAGAAAAATCATTGAAAAATTTAAGACAAAAAGCAAATGTCCCCGGTTTCCGTAAGGGAATGGTACCCATGGGAATGATCCAAAAAATGTATGGGAAATCAGTTTTAGCAGAAACAATCAACAAAGCCATATCAGATAAACTTTTCGGTTTTATCCGCGAAAATAAATTAAACGTGTTGGGAGAACCGCTTCCTAACGAAACCGAACAAAAAGAAATCAACTTCGAAACTCAAGATACTTTCGAATTTTGTTTTGATGTTGCATTAGCGCCGGAAATAAAGCTTGAATTGAGTAAAAAAGATAAATTACCATATTATACGATAGCAGTCGACGACGAAATGCTTGATCAGCAAATCAATTCGTACAAAGCAAATTATGGGATTTACAATCAGGTAGATGAAGCCACTGAAGAAAAAGATATGCTCAAAGGCACACTCATCGAATTGGAAGACGGAGCTCCTAAAAACGAAGGTCTGACGGTCGAAAATGCTGTACTGATGCCCACATACATAAAAAATCAGGAAGAAAAAGATAAGTTCAAAAATGCAAAAAAGAATTCCGTCATCGTATTCAATCCTACCAAAGCATACGAAGGCAAAGACGTGGAAATCTCTTCTCTCCTGAAAATCAAGAAAAATGAAGTACCTGCTCATCCCGGAGATTTCAACTACGAGATTCATGAAATCACCCGCTATGCAGAAGCCGAAATAAATCAGGAACTATTCGACAAAGTATTTGGAGAAGGCAATGTTAAATCAGAAGAAGAATTCAAAAACAAAGTTCGCGCTTCCCTTGAAGCACAATACATTCCTAATTCTGATTACAAATTCTTATTGGATGCACGAAACCTGCTGAACGAAAAAATAAAAACTTCGGTATTCCCCGATCAAATCCTGAAACGTTGGATATTGGCATCCAACAAAGAACGCACTCCGGAAAGTCTGGAAGAAGAATATCCGAAAATCGTCGAAGATCTCAAATTCCATTTAATTAAAGAAGAAATCGTAAAAGAAAACGATATTAAAATCGAAGAAAACGATTTGATAATTTATGCAAGAAGAGCAGCGCTTTCTCAATTTGCACAATACGGAATGGCAAATGTTCCGGAAGACATTCTGGACGGTTATGCTAAAGACATGCTCAAAAAACAGGAAAATGTCCGCAATTTAATTGACCGTGCCGTAGAAGACAAAATAGTTTCTTATCTGAAAGAAAAGATTGAATTAGAACCTAAACAACTTTCTTCAGAAGAATTCAGGCATTTATTTGAATAGTTACAGGTTACAAGTTACGAGTTACAGGTTACAAGTAATGACATCATACTCGTAACTAAAACCCGTAACTTGTAACTAATAACTTGTAACTTCCCAAAAAGTTTTCTTCAATTATTCCATTACGTTTGCAAATTATATTTGTTTCTTTCAAGAATTATTATATAACTTTGTTATCCGAATGGAAATTCGGGAAAGCTTTTTTTATGTCAATTAAAATTTTGAATTAAAAATAACAATTATGGATAATTTCAGGAAATACGCAACCAAACATTTAGGATTTAATAGTTTGGCGTTGGATCAATACATTCAATCACAAAATATAAGTTTTAGCGCACAATATCAAAATCCATACATTCTGGAAGAAAGACAATTAAACGTAACTCAACTCGATGTTTTTTCCCGTTTAATGATGGACCGAATTATCTTTATGGGTACTGCAATCGATGATTATACAGCCAATACGATTCAGGCACAATTACTATTCCTTGATTCCAATGATCCGGGCAAAGATATATCGCTCTACATCAACTCTCCCGGAGGTTCTGTTTATGCAGGTTATGGTATCTATGATACCATGCAGTTTATCAGCAGTAAAGTGTCAACCATTTGTACGGGAATGGCCGCTTCTATGGCTGCTGTTCTTCTGGTAGCCGGAACTAAAGGAAAACGCTTTGCACTCAAACATTCAAGGGTGATGATTCATCAACCCCTGGGAGGTGCCCAAGGACAAGCTTCCGATATCGAAATCACAGCCCGTGAAATATTAAAAATCAAAAAAGAAATCTATACAATTATTTCCGATCACTCCGGCCAACCCTACGACAAAGTTCTGCAAGACGGAGACCGCGACTTCTGGATGAATTCCGAAGAAGCCAAAGAATATGGAATGATTGATGAAATACTTACAAAAAAATAATTGACAATTCTCCCCTGTCAATTTTCAAAATTATGGCTAAATCAAACGAATTTTGTAGTTTTTGCGGAAAACCTAAAAAGGAAGCAAGTCTGTTGGTTACCGGATTATACGGAAATATTTGCGATAGTTGCGTTGAACAAGCATATCAAATAGTTCGCGAATCCCAGGAACCTTCGAAAAAAGGAAAATCGGTTTTAAATTTCTCAAAGAAAGATCTGCCTCATCCTGTCGAAATCAAAGAATTTCTGGATCAATATGTGATCGGACAAGATGATGCAAAAAGATATTTATCCGTTTCTGTCTATAATCATTACAAAAGATTGTTACAAAAAATAGAAACAGACGATGTAGAGATAGAAAAATCCAACATCATCATGGTTGGTGCCACCGGAACCGGAAAAACTTTATTGGCAAAAACCATTGCACGATTGTTGAAAGTTCCATTCACAATCGTAGATGCAACCGTATTAACTGAAGCCGGATATGTTGGAGAAGATATTGAAAGCATATTGACCAGACTTCTGCAAGTAGCCGATTATAATGTCGAAGCAGCACAAAGAGGTATTGTTTTCATCGATGAAATCGACAAAATTGCAAGAAAAGGAGACAACCCATCCATCACACGCGATGTGAGTGGCGAAGGTGTTCAACAAGGATTATTGAAACTACTCGAAGGATCCGTTGTCAATGTTCCGCCTCAGGGAGGAAGAAAACATCCGGATCAAAAAATGATCGCAGTAGATACCAAAAATATATTATTCATTTGTGGCGGAGCTTTTGACGGAATAGAGAAAAGGATAGCCCAACGACTAAATACCAAGGTCGTGGGTTATGCAGCTACAATCAATCAAAAAGAAGTCGATAAAGAAAATCTGTTGCAATATATCAGTCCTCAGGATTTAAAATCTTTCGGACTAATTCCTGAAATTATAGGAAGGTTACCCATATTAACTTATCTAAACCCACTTGACAGAAAAACCTTACGAAGTATTCTTACAGAACCTAAAAATTCCATTATCAAACAATACATGAAATTGTTTGCAATGGATAATGTAGCGCTTACTTTTGACGAAGAAGTATTCGAATACATCGTTGACAAAGCCATTGAATACAAGCTGGGTGCAAGAGGATTAAGATCAATCGCCGAAGACATTATGATTGATGCTATGTTTCAAATACCTTCATCTAAAGAGAAAAAACTGCATATTGACCTAAACTACGCCCAGGAAAAAGTCGAAAAATCTGAAACCAAACGACTTAGCGTAGCCTGATAAATTGTATTTATATATGGCTAAAGATTTATTAACAAATGAATTAAAAAAGAACTTTGGATTCGATACCTTTAAAGGAAATCAAGAAGCCGTAATCCGGAACGTTCTGGAAGGAAAAGATACCTTTGTATTAATGCCCACCGGCGGAGGAAAATCATTATGCTACCAACTTCCATCCCTTATGATGGGAGGAACTGCTATTGTTATTTCCCCCCTCATTGCTCTGATGAAAAACCAGGTTGATGCCATGCGTAATTTCAGTGAAGACAATGGGATTGCCCATTTCATCAATTCGTCATTAAACAAGGTAGCCATTGATCAGGTAAAAAATGATATTCTTTCCGGAAAAACCAAACTTCTTTATGTAGCGCCGGAATCTTTAACCAAAGAAGAAAATATCGATTTCTTACGTCAGATAAAAATATCGTTCTATGCAATCGATGAAGCTCACTGTATATCGGAATGGGGACACGATTTCCGTCCGGAATACCGGCGGATCAGACCTATAGTCAATGAAATAGGAAAACATCCGTTGATTGCACTTACAGCAACTGCGACTCCAAAAGTCCAGCATGATATTCAAAAAAACCTGGGGATGATGGATGCTACCGTTTACAAATCATCATTCAACAGAGCTAATTTGTATTATGAAGTAAGACAAAAAACAAACGATATCGACAGAGAAATTGTCAAATATATCAAAGCCAATGCCGGAAAGTCAGGAATCGTCTATTGCCTTTCCCGCAAAAAAGTGGAAGATTTTACCGAAGTACTCAAAGCAAACGGAATCAATGCGCTGGCCTACCATGCCGGAATGGATTCCCAAACCCGTTCGGGAAACCAGGACGCATTTCTAATGGAAAGTGCAGATGTTATCGTTGCAACCATCGCCTTTGGTATGGGCATTGACAAACCAGATGTTCGATATGTAATCCATTATGACATTCCTAAGAGCCTTGAAGGTTACTATCAGGAAACAGGCCGTTCGGGAAGAGATGGAGGCGAAGGAAAATGCATCGTTTTTTACTCTAATAAAGACTTGCTGAAATTGGAAAAATTCATGCAGGGAAAACCTGTTTCCGAACAAGAAATCGGCAAACAACTATTGGAAGAAACCAGAGCCTACGCGGAAGCGTCTATCTGTCGCAGAAAAATATTACTGCATTATTTTGGGGAAGAATATACAGAAGAGAATTGTGGAAATTGTGATAATTGTTTAAATCCGAAAAAACAAGTGGAAGCTAAAGAATTACTAACAACAGTACTAGAAACTGTAGTCGCATTAAAAGAAAAATTTAAAGCAGATTATGTCATTAATGTTATTTTAGGAAAAGAAACATCTGACATAGAATCTTATGGACATCAAGACCTGGAAATCTTCGGTTGCGGAACCGATGAAGATGAAAAAACATGGAACGCTGTCATTCGGCAAGCCATGATCGCAGGATATTTAGATAAAGACATAGAAAACTATGGCTTATTAAAAATAACAGCAGCAGGAAAAAAATTCTTAAATAATCCGGTATCTTTCAAAATCGTCAAAGACGGTGAATTTGATGAAGATGAAAACACCGAAGATGTACCGATGAGAGGCGGAGCAACATCAGCCGTTGATCCGGTACTCTACTCCATCATGAAAGATCTAAGGAAAAAATTATCTAAAAAATTAGATGTTCCCCCTTACGTTATTTTTCAGGACCCTTCATTGGAAGCCATGGCCACAACATATCCGATTACACTCGACGAATTGCAAAATATTCCGGGAGTAGGTTCGGGAAAAGCCAAACGTTACGGGCTAGAATTTATCAACATCATCAAAAAACATGTTGAAGAAAATGAAATAATCAGACCTGAAGACCTTCGTGTCCGCACAGTTGCCAACAAATCAAAATTAAAAGTCTATATCGTTCAAAGCATCGACCGTAAAGTAGCTCTTGATGATATTGCACTCACAAAAGGCTTGGAATTCAACGAACTTCTGGATGAAATCGAAGCCATTGTATATTCAGGAACAAAAATCAACGTCGATTATTTTCTCACAGAAGTAATGGACGAAGATCACGAAGAAGACATATATTCTTACTTCAAAGAATCAGAAACAGACGATCTTGAAACTGCAATCAACGAACTGGGAAATACTTATACAGAAGAAGAAATTCGTTTGGTCAGAATCAAGTTTATATCTGAGATGGCTAATTAATTGGAAAAAATTAATTACATTTGCACGCAATAAATTTTAAAGCTCCTTTTATATGTCATTTATTGCAGATAAGATTATTATTGACGGATTAACTTTCGACGATGTATTGTTAATTCCAGCCTACTCAGAAGTATTACCACGGAACGTTAATTTATCAACCAATTTTTCCAGGAATATTAAATTAAATATTCCAATGGTTTCAGCTGCAATGGATACGGTGACCGAGGCAAAATTGGCCATTGCCATTGCCCGTGAAGGCGGAATTGGTGTCATACATAAAAATATGACCATCGAAGAGCAAGCCAAGCAAATCCGGTCTGTCAAAAGAGCTGAAAATGGGATGATATCCAATCCTGTGAGCATCAAAAGAGGTAAAACGGTTGCCGATGCATTAGCCATCATGGCCGATTATAAAATAGGTGGAATACCTGTTGTAGACGATGAAAATCATTTGGTAGGTATTGTAACCAACCGCGATCTCAGATTCCAGCGGCAAATGGATAAGCTGATTGACGATGTTATGACATCCAAAAATCTGGTAACTACCAATCAATCAACTAATCTGGAAGCAGCTGCAGATATTTTGCAACAACATAAAATAGAAAAACTACCGGTTGTAGACAACCAGAACAAACTGATCGGCCTCATCACCTACAAAGATATTACCAAAGCGAAAGACAAACCTTCGGCATGCAAAGACTCAAACGGAAGATTGCGTGTAGCAGCCGGAGTGGGAGTGACATACGATACTTTCGACCGGATAGATGCCCTTGTCGAAGCATCTGCCGATGCAATTATTATCGATACGGCTCACGGACATTCAAAAGGTGTATTGGAAGCTTTGAAAGAAGCAAAAAAACGATACTCAAATGTTGATATCGTTGTTGGAAATATCGCCACCGCCGAGGCTGCCAAAATGTTGGCTGATGCTGGAGCAGATGCCGTTAAGGTAGGTATTGGCCCCGGTTCTATTTGTACCACACGAATCATTGCCGGAGTTGGTGTTCCCCAACTTTCAGCCATTTATGATGTCGCAAAAGCATTAAAAGGAACAGGAGTTCCTGTAATTGCCGATGGAGGACTTCGTTATTCCGGAGATATTGTTAAAGCTTTGGCTGCCGGAGGTTCATCCGTAATGATGGGCTCCCTGTTAGCCGGAGTAGAAGAATCTCCCGGAGAGACAATCATTTACAACGGACGTAAGTTCAAGTCCTATCGCGGAATGGGTTCGTTGGAAGCCATGCAAAAAGGCTCCAAAGACCGTTATTTCCAAGATGTAGAAGACGATATAAAGAAACTGGTTCCGGAAGGAATTGCAGCACGGGTTCCATACAAAGGAACACTTTTTGAAGTAATTTACCAAATGGTTGGAGGATTGAGAGCCGGAATGGGTTATTGTGGCGCTGCAAATATCGACACTCTGCATGAAGCCAAATTCACAAGAATCACTAATGCCGGAGTCGCAGAAAGCCATCCACACGATGTTGCTATCACCCAAGAGGCTCCTAATTATAGCCGGGGCGAATAAATTATATAATTTTTTACTGTTTTTACCGTTAAAATCGTTAGAGTTTTTAATTTAAGCATCTAAAAAAATGAAAAAACAATTTCTTACCTTAATATTGGGAGGTCTGACATTTCTTGCAAATGCCCAAAATGATCCTACTGTTATGAAAGTCAACGGAAAGGATATAAAAAAATCCGAATTCGAATATTTGTATAAGAAAAATAATACAGATATCTCATTAAATGAATACGTTGAGCTATTTAAAAATTTCAAACTGAAAGTTGCGGAAGCCGAATCCCAAGGAATCGATACTACATCTGCTTTCAAAAAAGAACTGGCGGAAAACAGAAAACAACTTGCTCAACAATATGAAAGTAAACGCGTACTGAACGAAGCTCTTATTCGTCAGGAATATGAAAGAATGAACGAAGACAGAGAAATCTCTCTTCTTTTTATTCCGATGATCGAAAACAATACATCTTCTTCTCCTCAAATACTTCCGGCCGACACATTAAATGTTTATAACAAAGCACAACAAATCCGTCAAAGACTGATAGATGGTGAAAGCTTTGAAAAAGTAGGAACTGAATTTGCCAATGACAAAAGCAATCTTTTCAATGGATGGCTATCGGCAACCAGGATGCTTTATCCGATAGAATCAACAGCTTACACTACAGAAATCGGTAAAATAAGCCAACCGGTGAGAATAAATACCGGATACATCCTGATCAAAGTATTGAATAAAAGACCATCCAGAGGAGAAATCAATGCAGCTCACATCATGGTTATGTGTCAGGCAGGAGCAGATTCTACTCAAGTGGAAGAAGCCAGCAAAAAAGCTGATCAAATCTATCAACGTGTAATGTCCGGCGAAGATTTTGCCACACTGGCCAAAGAATTATCGGATGATAAAGGATCCGGACAAAACGGAGGCGACCTTTCCTGGTTCCAAACAGGTCAAATGGTTCCCGAATTTGAAAATGCAGCTTTCGGATTGCAAAATATCGGAGATATAACCCAACCTGTTCGTTCCCAATTTGGATTCCATATCATTAAGTTATTAGGTAAAAGAGGTATTCCTTCCTATGATGATGTTAAAAACAATATTATAACCTTTTTCAGTAGAAGCGAAAAATACATGGATCTTTATCAACCCTGGTGGGATCAGTTGAAAAAGAAATATAAATATGTTCCGAACAAAGTATCTGAAAAAAATCTATACGCACTTGCATCTATCAATTTTCCGTCAGATTCGACTTTCATCTCCAAAGAAGCAAATAACAAAGGCGTATTGTTTACTTTGTCTGCAAAACCATACACAGTTGCAGATTTCATTACATTCCTTAAAAAAGAAGGAAGATCTCCTTTCTTTTTGTCAACCGATTTTTTGAAAGAAAGATTATTTGCTTATGAAACAAGAGCTTTGGAGAAAGAAGAAGACAGTCATTTGGAAGATAATTATCCTGAATTCCGGAATCTGATGAAAGAATACAGAGACGGATTCTTGTCTTACGAAATTACACAAAATGAAGTTTGGGGAAAAGCGCCTAAAGATACCGTTGGGTTAACCAGCTTTTTTGACAAACATAAAAAAGATTACACTTGGGATCAGCCAAGATACAAAGGATGCGTCGTGCTTTGCAAAAATGACACAATCAAGAATGATATAACAAAAATGATTTCTGGTTTGAGTGTTGACGATGCTGTTGATCTCATCAAAACCACATATCAGAATGATAAAACCAATCCCGTAAAAATAGAACGGGGAGTTTTTGCACAAGGTAGTAACCAATATGTGGACGAAGTTATTTTCAAAACAAAAAAAGCAGATGCAAACACTAGATATCCGGAATTTTATATAATGGGTAAAATGATTGACCAACCCGAATCATATTCCGATGTAGGAGGTTTGATTATTTCCGATTATCAAAATTATCTGGAACAGGAATGGATCAATACACTTAAAGCAAAATATCCGATAGTTTTATATCCGAATATTTTGAAAACAATCAAATAAATCAAAAACGAATGAGACAGATTTTCTTAATCATCTTCATATTGTTATTGATTGGACAGTCTTGCAAAAACGGATCATCAAATTCAGGAGAATCAATCGTTACCATCGGAAATAATGTTTTGACAAGGGATGAAGTCGAAGCATTTATTCCGGTGGGAACTTCCAGTGAAGACAGTATCATAGCTGCCGAAAGTTATGTCCGGAGCTGGATACGGGATGTCCTTTTATACAACATCGCTTCCAAAAACATAAAAAATGAAGATGAAATTGATCAATTGGTCGAAAATTACCGGAGATCTCTGATCTCATACCAATATCAGGAACAATTGCTCAAAGAAAAAATGTCTACAGAAATTTCCGAGGCAGAAATGCTTAAATATTATGAAGAAAATGGAAATATATTTATTCTGGATAAAAATTTAGTACAAGGATTATTTCTAAAAATACCATCTAATTCGCCGGATATTAACAAAGTACAAGGATGGTACCGTTCAACCTCCGGCAAAGATCTCGAAAATATTGAAAAATACAGTGTTCGGTATGCCAGCATTTATGATTACTTTTACGACCGCTGGGTTGATCTGGATGAAGAACTAAGCAAAATGCCTAATACTTCTCCTGACCGGATGAGTCGTTTGCTGAAAAACAGGTGTCTCATGGAATCAGATTCGATTTACACTTATTTTTTAAATGTAACGAAAATTTTATCCGTAGGAGATAAAGCTCCTTTTGAATATGCCAAAGCAAATATTAAAGAGATTATCTTAAATCAGAAAAGATTGGATTTTATTCACCGGTTTGAAGAAGATCTGTATAACTCGGCGTTAAAAAAAGGAGAAATTAAATTCTCTGAAACACGTTGAAACTTTCAACTTTTATCATTAAAATTAAACATTAAACAATGAAAAGATACCTGTTTATACCCTTGTGTTTTTTAATTATAAGTATATTTTCTTCTGAAATAAAAGCTCAAAACAATGTAATCGATGAAGTTGCATGGGTTGTGGGAGATGAAGCTATCCTTAAATCAGATGTAGAAAATGCACGTCTTCAAATGCAATATGAAGGAGAGCGCATCGACGGAGATCCTTATTGTGTAATTCCGGAGCAACTGGCTATTCAAAAATTATATCTGCATCAGGCCAAACTAGATAGTATCATCGTGACAGACTCAGAAGTGTTGCAAAACGTTGAAAACTGGGTAAATTATGTAATGGGACAAATAGGATCCAAAGAAAAAATGGAAGAATATTTCAACAAACCCATATCACAAATCAGGGAAGAAAGAAGAGAGGCATTGAAAGAGCAACAAACCATCCGCCTTGTTCAACAAAAAATAATCGGAGATGTCAAAATGACACCTGCCGAAATTCGCAGATATTATACAAGCCTTCCCCAGGATAGTTTGCCTTTTATTCCAACAACAGTTGAAACACAAATTATCACTTTGGAACCTAAAATTCCTATACAGGAAATTGATAATATCAAAGCTAAACTCAGAGAATTTTCAGAAGATGTAAACAGTGGGAAAAAAGACTTTGCAACATTGGCTCGTCTTTGGTCTGAAGATAAAGGAAGTGCGATGCGGGGAGGAGAATTGGGATTCATGGGAAAAGGGATGTTAGACCCAGCCTTCGCCGCAGTAGCTTTTTCTCTGACAGATCCTAAAAAAGTTTCCAAAATCGTAGAATCCGAGTACGGATACCACATCATTCAATTGATTGAAAAGAGAGGAGACAGAATTAACTGTCGCCATATTCTTTTAAAACCCAGAGTATCCGATAAAGAATTGAAAACTGCAACTCTTAGATTGGACTCCATAGCTAACGATATTAGAAATGGAAAATTTACTTTTGAAGATGCAGCTTCTTACATTTCATATGATAAGGATACCCGTAACAACAAAGGTTTGATGGTCAATCAAAACCAGGAAAGTGATTATTTCGGAACTTCTAAATTTGAAATGCAGGAACTACCCCAGGAAGTGGGTAAAGTTGTGTATATCATGAAACCCGGCGAAATTTCCAAACCGTTTACCATGATCAATAGTAAACAAAAAGAAGTAGTAGCTATTGTTAAATTAAAATCCAGGACAGAAGGACATAAAGCCAATATTTCTGATGACTTCCAGGCTTTAAAAGCTATTGTTGAAAATAAAAAGAAACAGGAAATCCTTCAAAAATGGATTAGACAAAAACAGGAATCAACCTATATCCGCATCAATGACAATTGGAAAAATTGTGATTTCAAAAGTGATGGATGGATCAAATGAAAAAAAAACATCAGGCAAATAACACTAACGGCAGATTGAAAATACTTTTTCCAGTTGTTTCAATACTATTATTTGTTTGTGTATTTGCCGGCTCTACTCAAAAGCTGTCAGGACGAAAGACTGTTATCGAAATGTTGAATTCCGATACTATGGGCCGGAGAGAAAACCTGGGTCCGGACATTCAAATTTTAAAAGGTAATGTTTCATTATTGCATGATAGTACTTTCATGTATTGCGACAGCGCCTACCTCAACAGAAAATTAAATACGCTGCAAGCTTTCGATAATATCAGAATTGAGCAAGGAGATACTTTATTTATCTATGGAGATTATTTAGTTTACGAAGGAGATATCAAATTAGCCAAATTAAGACACAACGTCCGGATGGAAAACCGGAACACAACTTTATTCACCGATAGTTTTAATTTTGACCGGATTAAAAATATCGGTTATTTCATGCAGGGAGGAATGATTGTAGATGAACAAAACGAATTAACTTCCATATATGGACAGTATTCTCCCGGAACAAAAAAAGCCATCTTCAGAAGAAATGTAAAATTAGTCAATGATCAGTTTATATTAACTTCAGATACACTGAACTATAATACCAATACAAAAATAGCTGATATTGTGGGACCATCTGTTATCCAATCCGACAGCGGAACCATTTATTCCCACTCAGGATGGTACAATACAGCGACTGATCAATCCCAACTATTGTCAAGATCTACCGTAGTTAGCAAAGACAAATACAAAACAATAACAGCCGACACTTTATTTTACAACCGAACTACAGGTTTTGGCGAAGCTTTCGGAAATATGTATTTAACAGATACACTGAAAAAAGTTATTCTCACAGGTAATTATGGTTGGTACAATGAACGTACGGAAAACGCCTTCGCTACAGATTCAGCCCAATTCATCGAATATTCCAGAGGAGACAGTCTGTTTCTTCATGCCGACACTTTGAAAATGATAACTGTAGAAAAAAACAACCATGAAGTTAAAGCTTATCATGGAGTACGTTTTTATAGAATAGATTTACAAGGAGTCTGTGATTCTTTACAATACAACAGCAAAGATTCTGTCCTGAATTTATATCAGGATCCTATACTCTGGAATTCAGGTTATCAATTAACCGGTGATACCATTCAGATTTTTATGAATGACAGCACTGTTGACTTTGTTCATGTGATCGACTATGCATTTGCAATGGAAAAAGTGGATTCCACATATTTCAATCAATTAAAAGGTAATGATTTAAAAGCTTATTTCGATGCCGGAGAATTGAAAAAAATATATGTAAGCGGAAATGCTGAAACAATTTTTTATCCTATGGAAAAAGATAGTACTTTCATAGGGATGAATAATACTCAAAGCGGATTTTTTAGGCTCTTTATCAAAGACCGCAAAATGGAAAAAATGGTGATCTGGCCTGATCCCAAAGGATCGACAACTCCCTTGCCAGACCTGACTCCGGAAAACAAATTCCTGAAAAATTTTATTCTGTTTGATTACTTAAGACCCATTTCTCAAAAAGATATCTTCAGAAATGTAAGAAGAAAAAAATCTGACGAACCTCAGAAAAGAAGTAACAAATTTGTGTATTGAATTCACCATGAGCGATATCATCCATTTACTGCCAGATTCCATCGCCAATCAGATAGCTGCCGGAGAAGTCATTCAACGACCTTCATCCGTCATCAAAGAATTAGTGGAAAATGCTATTGATGCAAATGCAAATCATATCCAGATTGTTGTAAAGGATGCCGGTAGAACACTGATACAAGTCATTGACAATGGGAAAGGTATGTCTGAAACCGATGCCCGGATGGCATTTGAAAGACATGCTACATCTAAAATCAGCAAAGCCGATGATCTTTTTGCTCTGAGAACGATAGGCTTCCGCGGAGAAGCGCTGGCGTCTATTGCAGCTATTGCTCAGGTAGAACTAAAAACAAAAACACAGGAGCAAAATACCGGAACACAAATCGCCATATCCGGATCCAAAGTAGAAAAGCAAGAAGAAATTGCAACAAATACAGGGAGTACATTTTCTGTCAAAAATTTGTTTTATAATGTACCTGCCCGAAGAAAATTTCTCAAATCAAACGAAACAGAATTCCGAAATATCTTATCCGAATTCGAAAGGATTGCATTAATCAATCCGGAACTTTCTTTTTCTTTGATACACAATGGCATCGAAGTCTTTAATCTTCCAAGTTCCAATTTCCGGCAACGCATCATCAATGTGTTCGGAAAGGGACTTATTTCCAAACTTTTACCTGTCAATGTAGAGACATCTGTGGTAAAACTTTCAGGATTTGTAGGAACTCCTGATTCTACGCGCAAAAGAGGAGCATTGCAGTTTTTGTTTGTCAATGGAAGATTTATGAAACATCCATATTTCCACAAAGCCGTAATGCAGGCATTCGAACCTTACATTCCGCAAGGAGAAATGCCTAATTATTTCATCTGTTTTGATGTAGATCCTTCTCATATAGACGTAAATATACATCCTACCAAAACAGAAATCAAGTTTGAACACGAGCAAGTCATCTTTCCGATTATTACAGCATCCATCAAAGAAACTATCGGAAAAAGCAATGCAGCTCCGGCTATTGAATTTAACAGAGAAGGAGCAATCGATATTCCGGTTTACAACCGGGAAAAGGCAACATCGACATCGGCTCCTAAAATTAATTATAATTCGAGCTACAATCCATTTAAAGAAACTCCTAAACCTACTTATCAAAGACCCAATCTGGATTGGGAAAAATTATTCGAAAAAAAGACAAAAGAAGAAGTTAAAGAAGAAAAAATTATTCAGCCTCCTTCTTTATTCGAGAATGAAGTATCTCATTTGCATTATACATACAAAGGAAAATATATCATCACTGCCATGAAATCAGGGTTGATGATTATTGACCAAAGAAGAGCTCATATCAAAATTTTATATGATCAATATTTGAACCAGATCACACAACGAAAAGGAGTTTCTCAGGGACTTTTATTTCCTGAAATTGTATCGTTTACACCTCAGGAAGCCTCTATTGTACCTGTGTTGTTAGAAGACTTGGCTTTTATCGGTTTTGATCTGGCTGATTTCGGCAACAATTCATATGCCATTAACGGAATCCCTTCCGGATTAGAAAATATCAATCCTGTAGAAACACTGAAAGATATGGTAAATAAAGCTATGGAAACAGGGTGTGAGGTCAAAGAGGAAATAAACGAAGCCTTGGCGCTTGCTTTGGCTAGAAAGGCAGCTATTCTTTATGGAAAAACATTGACAGCTGAAGAGGTTGAGTCTTTAATATCCAAACTCTTTTTATCACCTTCACCATATTACACTTCTGATGGGAAATTAATTATTTCCCTGCTAAATGATGATGAATTGGATAAACGATTCAAATGAGTGCGTTGAACGTTTAATATTTCAACCTTCAACATTAAACAAATACTCCATTTTATGAAAAAGATTTATTTATTAATCACATCGCTGTTAGTATTATTTTCTTGTCAATTACAAAAAAATGAAGAAACAACAGTAAATGACACAAAAGATCAAAAGAATCTTGTTGTGGAAAACATTTTGAGCCGGAGAAGTATCCGTTCATACAAAACGGAACAAATCAAAGAAAGCCAGCTGGACACCATTATCAAATGTGGAATCAACGCTCCAAGCGCAATGAACAGACAATCATGGGAGGTTAGAATCATTCAGAATGCCGAACTGATCAAAGAAATCAACAGTGGTTTTGCTGCATTCAGTAAAAAAGAAGATCCCAATTACAGTGTATTTTACAATGCTCCTACTGTCGTTTTGATTGCCGCTCAAAAAGATAATCCGATGAGTCCGATCGACTGTGCTTTATTGGGAGAAAACATGGTGCTGGCCGCTGAATCCATGAATATAGGTTCTTGTATCATTGCCGGACCTATGGGTTATTTAAACTCGGAAGAGGCTGCTAAAACGATCCTCCCGAAATTATCTCTGCCAGAAGGTTATGCACCTCTTTACACCATCGCATTAGGATATAAAAATGAAAATCCGGATGCTAAACCAAGAGATGCTGCGAAAGTACAGGTGATTAAATAATTGAAAATTGAAAGTGGAAAATTGAAAATGATTTTGTCACGTGTAAGCAAGCATTTTTAATTTTCCACTTTCAATTGCCTTGAGCCGTCACTTTCTTCACTAATGTGTACATGGACAGTGTCGGAAGGAAGAAGTTCTTCAATTTTTTCCGGCCATTCAATGAAGCAAATGGCTCCGGAATAAAAATAATCTTCACAACCGATATTATACGCTTCTTCTATTTTGTTAATCCGGTAAAAATCAAAGTGATATATCAATTCGAGAGAATCAGAACGATATTCATTGATGATAGCAAATGTCGGACTGTTGATTACATCTTCAACACCTAAAGCTTCACAAACGGCTTTGATGAATGTTGTTTTTCCTGCACCCATTTTTCCGTGAAAGGCAAAAACGGTATTATCTCCCATTTGACGGATGAATTCGTTGGCGGCGAGGGAAATCTCTTCTAAGTTTGGAATTTTTATTGTAACCATTTTTTTTGTGAATGGTGAAAAGTGAAATTCGCTTCGCTCATCGTGAATATATACACACTATTCACTTTTCACAAGGAAGCGTAGCGATCTTCACCCTCACTATTTGGGTTCTAATGTTATAAACGGTACCATCATCTCTTCCATTGAAATACCTCCGTGTTGGAAGGTATTCATATAGTAAGAAACATAGTGATTGTAATTGTTGGGATAGGCAAAAAAATCTTCGTTCATCGCAAAAATGTATTTTGAGCTGACATTAGGAGAGGGGAGTCCTGCTTTGGCAGGCTCTTTTATCTCAAATACTTCTTTGGGATTGTAAGAAAGGTTTTTACCTACTTTATAGCGCAAATTTGTATTCGTATTTTTGTCTCCTACCACTTTAATCGGATTGTTTGCCCGGATTGTTCCGTGGTCAGTAGTCAATATTACCTTGAATCCTTTAGCAGCCAATTGCCGGAACAGATCCAAAGTAGTGGAATGTTTGAACCAGGAACTGGTCAACGAACGATATGCAGCTTCAGATGATGCCAGTTCACGAATCATTTTTGATTCTGTCCGGGCGTGCGACAGCATATCAATGAAATTAATAACAATGATGTTCAACTGATTATTTGTCAGATTTCCAAGATTCGTTAATAATTTCTCTCCATAAGCCGATTCATTGATTTTGTGGTATGAAAAATGATATTTCTTACGGAATCGTTCAATTTGGGTTTGAATCAGAGGTTCTTCATTCAGATTCTTTCCTTCTTCCGATTCTTCGTCCACCCAGAGTTCAGGAAACATTTGCGAAATCTGCAATGGCATCAGTCCGGAGAAAATAGAATTCCGTGCATATTGAGTGGCTGTCGGGAGAATGCTGTAATAGAGTTCTTCATTGACAGTGAAAAATTCGGAAATCATATCCTGTACCACACGCCATTGGTCTAAACGAAAATTGTCTATCAAGATGAAGAATATTTTTTCGTCCTGATCTAATAATGGAAATATTTTTTTCTTGAAAAGATCGGGACTCATCAGCGGACGATTGTCGGGATTTGCAATCCAGTCCAGGTAATTTTTGCGTATGAATTTTCCGAAAACCTGATTGGCTTCTACTTTTTGTGTTTGAAGAAGATCAGACATATCGGTTTGTGAATCGGCTAATTCAAGTTCCCAGTAAATGATTTTTTTGTAAACTTCCTTCCAATCATCGGCAGTGAAAGAATCATTGATTTGCATGCCGATCCTGTTGAATTGCTGTTGATAACCGGATGTCGTTTTTTCTGTAATTATCTGATTTTTATGGAGATTTTTCTTGATTGAAAGTAAAATCTGATTGGGATTGACCGGTTTGATCAGGTAGTCTGCAATTTTGCTTCCGATTGCCTGATTCATGATGCTTTCTTCTTCACTTTTGGTGATCATTACCACCGGAATATTCGGGTTCATTTCGTGGATAATGGATAATGTTTCCAATCCGCTTAATCCGGGCATATTTTCATCGAGAAAGATGATGTCGAAAGATTGTTCTTTACAACAATCGATAGCATCTTGTCCGCTAACAACGGTTACCACTTCAAAACCTTTTTCTTCCAAAAAGAAAATGTGGGGTTTGAGTAAATCTATTTCGTCGTCGGCCCAGAGGAGGCGGTCTTTTTTTATTGGAGTCATGGTGTGTTTATTGTATTTTTTTATCAACAATATACTTTTGCTCTCTTTTTGCATTTACATATGGAGAAATATCCAAATATATTTGCCTTGTGTTTTCATTTAAGTCGTTGTCTGAAAGGTATTCAAATCCCATATTCTCATAGTATCTTAATGATTTTTTATATGCGTCTACTATTATGAACTTACATGCACATTTTTCATTTTGTTCTATGTCATAATTTATAACATTGTCCATTATTTTTCTACCCAATCCTGATTTTTGTAAATTCTTGCAAACAGCTAATCGTCTAATTTTAATAGCAGGAAAAGATTTCAGATGTCTTTTAGGATGAGGCACCAGTTTTCTAATAAGTCTTTTAATAGCATTTTTAGATGAAAACGAAAATTGTTCTATGTCAAGGCTATCATTGAAAATGCTGTAATATGCAATGGTTTTTACATCATTTTCAAACACAATAGTTGTTGCTAATAATTCTTCGTTATAGTGTTTGGATTTTTCCAGTAAAAATTCATTTAAGTCTTTATCTCCACAGTCAAAAGGTTTAAAGGCAGATTTATTATCTACTTTGAATGAAACGTAATTATTCATTTTAGGTTATTTAGTTCTAAAGGTAGAACGTATCATTTGAGAGTTTTGCTCAATCCTTAACATTGTAACCGTGTCAATTTTTTTATTTTTGTTTTCTTCTAATTTTTTATAGAAGTTAACCGCATCTTTTCCTCTTATTATTGGAGTTGTTTTTATATCTCTTGCCATGTTTTGCTTTTTTATTATAACACAAAGATATACATTGTTGTTTTAATTTCAAAAATCTTATTTTTTCTTCTCAGTTTCCTTCTTCTGCTGAGCAGCCTTGCGGGCTTCCTCCCGTTGTTTTCTCAGGAGTTCCCGTTGTTCGGCTTTCCGTTTTTGTTCTTCTTTATATGCTTTTTCTTTTGCTTTACGAGCTTCTTCTTTTTGTTTTTGACGTTCTTTGTAAGCCTTTTCTTTTAATTCCTGAGCTTCTTTTCTATCCCGTTCTTTTTGTTTAATAGCATCCTGACGCTCTTTTTCCTCTTGTTTTTTGAGATCTTGCAATGTTTTTTCCTGTTGTTCTTTGGCCTTCAGGATAGCATCTTCTTCCTCTTTTTGTTTTTTGAGGAGTGTTTTACGTTCTTTTTCTTGTTGTTTAAGTAATTCTTTCTGAGCTTTTTCTTCGGCTTCTTTTTGTTCTTTCAATAATTTCTGTTGTTCTTTTTCTTCTTTTTCCTGTTGTTCAACATAAATGTCGATTTCATTTTTCTGCTTTTTACGCGAGAATAATTTTTTAATTCCTTCCACAGGATTGTTTTGAATATCTTTCAATGTTTCGTTTACAGCATCTATGGTTTTAGAAGCTCCTTCGGCAGCTTTATTTAAACCATCTTCCACTTCTTTTTCTGTAATAATTGGTTTCGGAGCAATGGAGATTGAATCCGAACCTTTTTTCTGTTCAGGGGTAATGACAGGTTTTGATTCCTGACGGACAGAATCTTTGATTATCGGCGTAGGAGATCCGGTTTCAATCGTATCAATGGAATCGCTGTCACTTTCCAATTCTTCCAGGAATTTTTCTGCTTCTTCTTTTACTGCTTTTTCGGTTTCTTCCTGTTGTTTTAGTTTCCATTTGGCAATCATTGCCGGATTTTGTTTGCCGAAATGTTTTTCGAAGAAAGTCATATATTCTTCCAGCGTTTTGCCTCGCATCAGAATTTCATAATTTTCGACGGAAATAGGAACAATGACAATATCACGGCTTAACTTTTTGACATAGCCGTTTTCCATATTGATCATTTTGTAATATTGCAGGATTTCATCAAAATTGTCGAATCCTTTGATTTGCATCATGGATATGTCTCCGAACTCGTCGAAAGAGAGATCGAAGTCTTTGATAACAAAGTTGTTGAAGTTGTAAGCTGCAATATCATACAACATCTGATTTTGATTGATTTTTCCTGTCGGATAAATCAGCATCATCTGATAAGGTTTTTTCGTTTCTTCGGAGAATTTAATAGTCGAATCGGCTATTGCCATTTCTCCACTTTCCGATCCGAAACGAAGGTTGAAAATCATTCCTTTCATCGGAGATGTATCAGATGAGAGTTGACGCCCCCGTATTAAATCTTTCAGGATATTTTCAGCGAGAATACCTACATCGGCTTCCGGATATTTTTCAGCCAGATCTTTTATGTTGAGCCTGAATTCTTCGGGCTGATTTGTTTGAATGTAGCTTAATGCATTCAAAAACATAAATTTAGGCATCAATTTGGTTTGAGAATATCTTTCTTGCACCAGTTTGTAATTTTTTCTTACATTCAATGCTTTCCCGTCCAGGTAATTTCTATATGTGTCTTCATACAAGGAATCTTGTATCACATCCATCATCCGGACATTATATTCGTAATTGGGATCAGCCATTGCGATTGCATAATCACTTTCGGGGAATTCGGCAATAATTTTGTTCTTGATGCTTTGATACATGTCTTTATCACCCAGCCTCAAATATGATAAATAAAGCTGATAATAAGAATCAAGCAAAAATTCATTATCAGGGAAACGGTTATTCAGTTTGTCGAATGTTTCAATGGCCAATGGAATATCTTCCAGTTTATCTTTGAAAATGAGAGCCATATTATATAAACCATCGATAATGATAGCATTGGAAGATGCAATATCTTCCGGTGTCATTGGAATTTGCTGCAGATAATATTGAGGATTTTTCGGATCGTTTGATTCTTCTCCGGCTGCTTTTTCTGATACTGCGTCTTGTTGATCCGGTAAGTTTTGTTGCTTATCGATAGTATCGGTTTTTTCGGCATAACTATCAAAACCACTGTCTAATACCTGGGATTTATTTTTCCTCCTCCAGTTGTCTTCCAGTTTTCGCCGTCCCCATTTGCTTTGAAAACTGATTTTTCCGCTGCTTACGGTTTGAGGATTATAAAAATAGAAAGCATTATCCGACGGACTTCCTGATGGAACTTGTTTGGGCGGTTGTACACTCTTTCTTGCTGATAAATCGGGTGCAGATTGTTCGGCTTGGGCCATAAGCTCTTCTTTCTCTTCTTTTTCTTTGGCCTCTTTCTCTTCTTTTTTTACTTTTTCGATGATCTTGTTGATCACAGCCATTCGTTCTGCTTCAGGCATGGCGGCAAGAATTTGTAAGCTGTCTTGCAAATGTACATTTTCGTAGTGTACAACTAATTCATCTAATATTTCCGAACGTTTGCTGACACGTTCATAGTCTTTATTTTCTTTTTTCAATGCACCCAAAGCCTCTGAATAACAAGGTTGTGCTTCTATATATTTCCTTTGGTTGAAAAAAATATCTCCGAGTTTTATCTGGCATAAAGCTTTATCCATTCCGCCTTTCAGTTCTTTGTCAGAACCTTTTCGATAGCTTTCGATAGCATGAATTGTATCTGGGACAGATAAATATATATTACCCATGGCATAATAAACCTGATCCTGATAATCTTTATTTTTGGGATCTTTGGTCATCTTTTTCAATTTCCCGATGATTTTAGAGGTATTGCCTCCCGGAAAAACCTCGGTTTGACGTATCTGAGCACTGAATGTCAATGGATATGGAGCTGTAGAACCGGCTACTTCTCCGAATGTTTTATAGGCTAAATCTTTTTGATCTAAGGAAGTATATATTTGTCCCAGGAGATATTTCATCCGGTTTTTTTGCGTTTTATTTTTTTCGGCCTTGATCGCAGTATTTAAATAAGGCACTGCTTCCCGATATTCTTTGTTTTTGATAAGATAATCGGCATATATGGATGAGTACCAGTTTTTTTCATCTTTTTCAAGGTGCTGTACGTCTATTTTTCGTAAAATATCTTCAGCTTCATAGAGCCATCCAAGTTCTGCATAAGAGCGGGCTTGCCAGATCCGGGCGTTAGTCACGATTTTGGGATCGTCATACGTATAATGCCTGGCGATATATGAAAAAGTAGATGAGGAAACTAAAAAATCACCATTCTGAAATTGTGCCTTTCCCATCAACATCCAGGCATTGTGCAGGAAAGGGTTATATTCTTCCCTGTTCATAAAGGACTGGTATTTAGGATCTCTGCTTTTACCGGGTTTCTTTTCAGGTTTGGCTTTGATGGAATGTTGTTTGATGGCTTTGGCTGATTTTTCTATGGCTCTATCGAAAGAACCTCCTTCCTGTTGTTTATCTTTGGGTAAAGAACTGACCGGATACATGAAAATAAAATCGGAATAATCATCCTGATATCCGTCCTGCATACTTTTTAATGCTTCCAGATATGCTTCATTTCCATTAAAATAAACATTGTAACGGGTATTTAAGGCATGATTAAAACGAGTCAGGCTTGTATTCTTTGTAGATGTACAAGAAATTAATGAGGCAATAATGATCGCCAGAATTGCTATGTCACGGTTCCTTTTGATGCGTATGATATAAATTAGAAAGTTTTAATTCAACTAATAAACAGATTTTTTAGCTTTTTATTGTCTTTTTTTGAAGAAATAAAGATATTTTACAAAGAAGAAAAACAGACACTTGTATAAAAATAATAGTAGCGCCTGAAGGTACATTTATATAATACGATAAAAATAAGCCGCCTATACATCCTATTATTCCAATGAAAATAGAATAAATAATGATTGTCTTGAACCGGGAAGAGAATAAGTTCGCTGTCATTTGCGGGATAGTGAGCAATGATAAAAGCAACATAATTCCGATTAACCGGATAGAACAAACGATGGTGACGGCAATAGCCAACATCATCAGATGTTCGATCCAACTGACGGGCAACCCCTTGGTCTGCGCAAATTCTCTGTCAAAAGATGTATAAAGGATTTTTTTGAAAAAAAAGATAAATCCAAGAGCTAATAATATAGCCAGAATTGACACCATCCATAAGTCTGTTTTTGTAACAGTAAGGATGTTTCCGAAAAGATATGCCGAAATGTTAGGTGCATAACCGGGAGTTAAAAATATACAAATAACGCCCAAGGCCATTCCTAAAGACCAGACTGCTGCAATGGCCGAATCTTCTCTGACATTCTGATGTTTCGACAACCATTCAACCCCGAAAGCCGAGAGAACGGAAAAGGCCAAAGCAGAAAGAATCGGATTGATTCCAAGAAAAAATCCCAGTCCCAATCCTCCGAACGAAGCATGAGTGATACCTCCGCTAATGAATACCAATCGTTTGGAGACAATATATGTACCAACAATTCCGCAGGCGATGCACGTAAATATACTACCCAGCAGGGCATGTTGAAAAAATGTTAAGCGAAGTATATCCATGAATATATATTGTTGGGAGTGCAAATATACAAACAAAAAATGCTATTCTGATTAGATTTTTATACCTTTGTGCCCGGAAAACTAAATAAATCACAACTTCATGTTATATATTGAAACTGAAATTCCTGGCCTTTGGATTATCGAACCTAAAGTTTTCACAGATTCCCGTGGTTATTTTATGGAAGCCTTCAAAAAAGAAATGTTTGAAAAGCACATCGGAACGGTTAATTTTATTCAGGATAACGAGTCCAAATCTTCTTTTGGAGTGCTGAGAGGTTTACATTTACAAAAAGGAGATTATGCACAAGCCAAATTAGTCAGAGTAATCAAGGGTAGCGTGCTGGATGTTGCTGTAGATGTAAGAAAAGATTCGAAAACATTCGGTAAATATGTGGCTGTGGAACTTTCGGAAGAAAACAAGAAACAGTTTTTTATTTCCCGTGGATTTGCTCATGGTTTTTTAGTGACCAGTGAAGAAGCTATTTTTACCTATAAAGTTGATAATATTTACTCCCCTGAAAATGAATTATCTGTCCTGTATAGTGATCCGGATATCGGTATTGAATGGGGCTTGGATGAAAAACAATTGATTCTTTCTGAAAAAGATAAAAATGCAAAAAAGCTAAAAGAAGTTATATGAAGTCAAAGAAAGTAAAAGGTAATGAATTCAAAATTCCTCTAACTTCCTTTAACTCCATATAACTTCCTAAAATAAAATTTATGAAAGGAATTATTTTAGCCGGCGGAAGCGCCACCAGACTTTATCCGCTATCCAAATCGATCTCCAAACAAATCATGCCGGTTTATGATAAACCGATGATCTACTATCCTTTATCAACATTGATGTTGGCAGGGATCAGAGAAGTGTTGATTATTTCTACTCCTCGTGATTTACCGATGTTTCAACAACTTCTGGGTAACGGTGATGATTTAGGTATGAAATTCGAATATATCATCCAGCAAGTTCCCAACGGTTTGGCCCAAGCTTTTGTTTTGGGAGAAAAATTTGTGAATGGCGAACCTGCCTGCCTGATTCTGGGTGATAACATTTTCTACGGACAAGGTTTTAGCAAAATGCTCCGGAATGCACAACAATTTGAAAAAGGAGCTTGTGTTTTCGGTTATTACGTCAAAGATCCAAGAGCTTATGGTGTTGTGGAATTTAATGAAAACGGGAAAGTGATCTCCATTGAAGAGAAACCGGAAAAACCGAAGTCGAATTATGCTGTTCCCGGTCTTTATTTTTATGACAATACTGTAGTACAAAGAGCGAAAGATTTAAAACCATCAGCAAGAGGAGAATATGAAATTACCGATTTGAATAGAACATATCTGGAAGAAGGTAGTTTACAAGTCGAACTCTTTGGCCGTGGATTTGCATGGTTGGATACAGGAAATTGCGATAGTTTGCTGGAAGCATCCAACTTTGTTGAAACTATCCAGAAAAGACAAGGTTTCTATGTTTCTTGTATTGAAGAAATTGCATGGAGAAACGGATGGATAAATGACGCTCAATTACTTGATTTAGGAAAATCAATGGATAAAACAGAATACGGAAAATATTTACTCTCATTAATTTCATGAAAACTTATTTGGTCACCGGCGGTGCCGGTTTTATTGGCGCCAATTTTGTAAAACACATGTTGAGCGCTCATCCGGATGTAAAAATCATTGTATTGGACAATCTTACTTATGCAGGAAATTTAGGTACTTTGAAAGAGGAACTGAAAAATCCGGATTGTGTGTTTGTAAAAGGAGATATTTGCGACTATGATGTTGTTAACAAAATATTTGAAGATTATTCTATCAATTATGTAGTAAATTTTGCTGCAGAAAGCCATGTGGATAGAAGTATCGAAAATCCTCAATTATTTCTGCAAACCAATATTCTTGGAACCCAGAATTTATTGGATGTGGCAAAAAAACATTGGAGCACAGGCAAAGATGAAAACGGTTATCCCACTTACAAAGAAGGTGTAAAATATCTACAAGTTTCTACAGATGAAGTTTATGGAAGCTTGGGCGCTACCGGATATTTCACGGAAACAACACCTTTGGATCCTCGTAGTCCTTACAGCGCTTCCAAAACAGGATCCGATTTGATCGTAAAAGCTTATGCCGAAACTTTCAAAATGCCGGTGAATATTACCCGTTGTTCCAATAATTATGGCCCATATCATTTCCCCGAAAAATTAATTCCGCTAATTATTAAGAATATCCTGGAAGGGAAAAATCTTCCCGTTTATGGTGATGGTAGCAATGTTCGCGATTGGCTATATGTTGAAGATCATTGCAAAGCAATAGATAGTGTTCTTCATAAAGGAACGATCGGAGAAGTTTACAATGTGGGTGGTCATAATGAAAAACAAAATATTGAAATTGTAAAATTGACTATCTCAACCATCAAAAAATTGATGGATGAAAATGCTGATTACCGTAAATCTCTTAAAAAGGAAAATTATCAGGATTGGATGAATGAAAATCTGATTACTTTCGTAACTGACCGTTTGGGACACGATCATCGCTATGCGATAGACCCAACCAAAATTACCAATGAATTGGGTTGGAGCCCTGAAACAAAATTCGAAAACGGAATTGTAAAAACCATCCGCTGGTATCTCGAAAATCAGAATTGGGTGGAAGAAGTTACTTCCGGAGACTATCAGAAGTATTACGAGCAAATGTACTCAAACAGATAAAATAAAATTAAAAGTGAAAAACTAAGAGTGAAGGATATCTTAGTTTTTCACTCTTCACTTTTCACTTTTTTGATCGCTTTCTCCAAATCCTCCGGTGTATCAATCCCTATAGACTCGCTGTTGGTAATCCCAACTTTGATAATGTATCCGTTTTCCAACCAACGAAGTTGTTCCAAAGACTCGATAATTTCCAAAGTCGATTGAGGAAGAGAGGTGATTTCTTTCAGAACCTCTGATTTGTAAGCATACAAACCGATATGTTTATAATAATCATGAACGTGAAGCCATTCGTTGTGATCTTTTCCTCTCACATATGGAATAACGGAACGGCTGAAATACATCGCTTGCATCCGTTTGTTTATGACTACTTTAGGAGAATTGGGATTAAACAACGCCTCAAATCCATCGTTCGGATCAAACGGTTTGACCAACGTAGCAATTTGCGTAGTCGGATCATTGAAACATTGTTTGATGGTTTCGATCTGATCTTCGGAAATAAACGGTTCATCTCCCTGAATGTTAATAACAACATCGAACGGCATTCCGATCTGTGTATAGGCTTCATAACAACGGTCGGTTCCACTTTTATGCCAACTGGAAGTCATCAACACTTTTCCGCCGAAAGCTGTAACCGCATCATAAATCCGATGATCGTCTGTTGCTACATAAACATCATCCAGTAAATCTTTTACCCGTTCATATACACGCTGTATCATCGGTTTACCAAGCATGTCCACCAAGGGTTTTCCGGGAAAACGTGTGGATGCAAAACGGGCAGGAATGATTCCGAGAAATTTCATATTATTATTTTATATTTATCAATGCTTCAAATATGCCGTCAATCACTTTGGACATTCGAAAAATATCCAGAGTTTCCATTTTATCTGTTGTTTGATGATAATTTTTATTCCGGTAAAAAGCCGTATTGGTAATCATCAATGCATCATAATCAAGTTTCCAATAGTTAAGATGGTCTGAAAAGTCTATTCCTACAAGTTTGGATGGAGCTTTTATGTTTTTTGTCTCAATAGTTTCTGCATCTTTGAATGAGCTGGAAAATGATTTTACAAATTTTCCGTAATCAGACCGTTTAGCTAATAAAATAAAATTTCCGGTAGTCCCATAAGCTACTTTCATCACTTTGATCGGGTAATGTTGAGAATTTGTTTCGTCATCGAAATAACCGATCATCTCAACAGCAAGCATACCATAAACAGGAGTATCAGCATCTTTCAGTGATTTGGCATGAATATAACTGCCCATCATTTCGGTTCTGAAAAAAGGAGGTTCTTCCAAAGTATAAGCTACTAATTCAATAGGATAATTCAAAGATTGCCCATGTAGCATACGCGCCAATTCCAGTAAAGCAACAACTCCGCTGGCATTATCGTCAGCGCCTTCCTGATTTCCGCATACATCGTAATGCGCTCCAATCACAATCAGAGGTTTTTTATTGTTCGTTCCAAAGCGACAGATTACGTTTTTATAATCCCTTTCTTCAGCCACATAAGGTTGAAAATAAACCGTATCTGCATATTCTTTGAAAACGGAGGAGATATAATCTGCTGTCTTATCCAACAACTCGGTGTTGAGATAATTACGATAGCCTTCAGTTTTCGTAATGGTTGTGAGATGATTTTTGATAAGAGTTGTGTCTGAATACACGACTTCCGATAATTCAGAAAAGTTTGATTGTATGGATGGATGACAACCGAATAGAACAATCAGAAAAGAATAAATAAAGAGATTTTTCATTTCTGCAAATTTACAATTTTTTCCCTCTCCCCAACAACCCAGATAATATCATCGGCCTCAAATTTTAAATCAATATCCGGATTAAGAATAGAACTCTCCCAACGTTCGATCCCTACAACCAAACAATCTGCGTGATCCCTGATTCCCGAATTTTGAATCGTTTTTCCGACCAAAGGGGAATCCTGTTCTATCAGTACCTGTTCAATAGTTATATCTTTAGGTGGTTCTTGTTCAACTGTTTCAGCATGTTTTTTCCTTTTGTCTTCGATATAACGTTGGAATATCATCATTTGCTTGTCTGTTCCCAGTACAATAATTTTATCCATAGGAAATAAACGTTCATCTCCTCCCGGAATATTCACTCTTTTATCTCCCCTGATGATAGTAACGATATTTACACCACATCGTTGTCTGAAGTTCAATTCCTTAAGTGTTTTCCCGACAATAGAATAATTTTGTTTGATTTCAAATTCCGATAAATGAATATCTCTATCCAGCAGGTGATTGACAAATTTCTTTTTTAGCGGAGCATGCAATTCTGTGTATTCTTGCCGTGCATTCAGGTTCTTTTTAAAACGCCTTTCCATTAAAATAGATTGTTTTTTCAAGCCTTTGGAAAGCACGAATATTAGAATGATAATGGTTGATACGGATAATCCTATGCCGAAAGTGGCATTCAGTAATTTACTTTCTATAATCATCAGCAGTGCAACACAAATCACTATCCTGAAAATGATCAGGAATGTGAGAGGTCCTCTGTTCACTCTACTCTCATTCCATAATTTTTCGAATTCGACAGAATGATTTTTTTTCACAATAATTGCCCGGAGAAAAGGGGCTAATAATAATGTGATGATTAAAACACACAAAACAGAGCCTTTTGTTCCCTCTACATGTGATTTAATAAACGGAGCCAAATATTGAAATGAGAGGATAGTGATCATGATGGAAAAAAGAAGATAAATAAAAACCATCTTGAACATACTGGTTAAAAGGGTCTTCCAGGTATTTTCCTGATTAACGGGTCTTGCTCCTGATGTATTTTTATTTAAATATTTTTGCCATGATGAAGGAATTTTTTTATCAATAAATTTATATGCCGGTTCGGAAAATTTTATCAAATAAGGCGTTACAAAAATTGTAATGACCGAAACGGATACTATAACCGGATAAATGAAATCAGAAATTACTCCCAATGTAAGTCCCAGACTTGCAATGATAAAAGAAAACTCACCTATCTGTGCCAATGAAAATCCGGATTGTATGGCGATTTTAAGTGGCTGTCCTGAAAGTAAGACTCCCGAAGTAGCAAAAATAACTTGTCCGAAAATAACAACCAGTGTAATGATAATGATGGGAAAAATATAAGTCCCCAAAATACTCAAATCAATCATCATTCCCACCGAAACAAAGAAAATAGCTCCAAAAAGATTTTTGACGGGTTGTACCAGATGTTCAATTTTTTCAGCCTCCATTGTTTCAGCAAGGATAGAACCCATAACAAAAGCTCCTAATGCAGAAGAAAAACCGGCTTTGGTGGCAAGTATAACCATCCCTAAACATAATCCTAATGAAACGACTAACAGACTTTCATCATTTAAAAAAGATCTGGCCTTTCTGAGAAATGTGGGAAGCAGGAAAATGCCGGTGACAAACCAGAAAAGTAAAAATGCGATTAATTTGAAGATACTTTCAAACATTTCGGAACCTCCGAACTCTTTGCTGACAGACAAGGTGGAAAGTAAAACCATTAACAAAACAGCAAAAAGATCTTCGACTATTAATATTCCCAATACGATGCCTGTAAAACTTTGATTCCGTAAACCCATGTCTTCAAACACTTTGATGATGATCATGGTCGACGACATACACAGCATTGCTCCCAGAAATATGCTATTCATTTGACTCCAGCCCAACAACTTTCCGGTAAGATACCCGAGACTCATCATACACACAACAATGGTGGTGGTGGAAATGGCTGCTGTAACTCCTACATGAAGTAATTTCTTAAAACTAAAATCCAACCCTAACGCAAAAAGAAGAAATATCACACCAATATCCGCCCAGATTTTAATATTGGCGACATCGGTAACCGTAGGTAGTACAGGAATAAATGGCCCGGCCAATATACCGGCCACAATATAGCCCAACACAACGGGTTGTTTTAATTTTTTGAATAAAAGGGATACGATACTTGCAGAAATAAGAATCAGTGCAAGATCGATTATCAGAGTTGGGATATGAGACATATTCAGATCTTTTCTACATATATTTGAGCTGCTTCGACTCTTGTCACTCTTACTTTTTCTCCTGATTGAATGAAATTCATTTCGGAAACAGCATCGTAAATCTCATCATCAATGATAACTTTTCCCGAGAGGCGAAGTACAGTCTCTGCAACACCTTCTTTTCCAATCAGAAAATCCAGATTGTTTTCGGTAGCAATGGTCGAATCAATATCTGTCACCAAAGCAATTTTTCTCAACGGACCTTTTTCTCCGATTCTGGAAGACAAGTATAAAAGAAGCCCGAATCCTAAGACAACTCCGGAACCCACAGTTAATAAGGAACGTGAGACATCGGGCACTTCTACCGGTCCAAAATCAAAATCTATGTTATTAATCATGGCTAAGACTAATCCTGTGACTGAAAATGTGATTCCCAGAATTCCGGTTACACCGAAACCGGGAATAACAAATATTTCCAATGCAATCAATATCAGTCCGATAACAAACAATAAAATTTCCCAATACTGAGCTAATCCGTCAATATACAAAGGTGCAAAATATAAAATAGCAGCAACAGCCGCAGCAATTCCGGCAAAACCTATGCCTGGAGTTTGTAATTCAAAATAAATACCTCCGATGATAACCATAATTAAGATGGCCTGGAAAATAGGATTCAGTAAAAATCCTTTGATATCATCATAGAGAGTAGGCTTAAATGTTACTAGTTTATATTCTTTGTAGCCTAAATATTTTTCGATGACTTCGTCCACATTATCAGCAATTCCGTCACAAAAACCATACTTTATAGCCTCTTCCGAAGTTAGTGTCAACACTTTTCCGCTATCTACCAATTGAGGAATATAAATATTTCCATCTACCATTGCCTCTGCCATTTTAGGATCGCGTTTCCATTTATAAACAGTATCTTTCCCATTCACAATCGTATCTTTTCCATGAAACTCGGCTGTAGACCTGATGGTTGAACGCATGTACGACTGATATTTATCGGGCATTTGTTCTCCCGTTTGGTTAACCACGGTTGCAGCACCGATATTTCCTCCTTTACGCATATAAATACCTTTGCATGCAATAGAAATCAATGCTCCTGCTGAAGCAGCATTATTATCAATGAAAACATACACCGGAATTTTACTGTATAAAATAGCTGACCTCATGGAATCCGCTTCAACAACTGATCCGCCATATGTATTCAAATGTAGTATTACAGCCTTTGCCTGGAGGAGATTTGCTTCGGCTAGTCCTTTAGACAGATAAATCCACGAAGTAGAGCCAATTTCCCTGTTGATATCAATTTTATATATAATCGTTTTTACGTCTTGAGAAATAACATTTTCACTTGCCAATATTATACTAAGAAAAAAAAAGAAAAATATTTTTTTCATATCTCAATTTTGTCATATTGTGTTTACATTTGCAAAGATAAATTTTAATTTAGAAGTATCAAAGTAAGCAAAGAAGATTAAAACTTCTGAAAAAAAGATCATTCAAATAATGTTTTTAATAAAAAAAATTTGAGATACGATAAACATTTTATAACTTTGTATTGTTTAATAAAAAATACTCAAAATACACCATACTATAAAATTAATTTTTTAATTTAAACATTATGAATCCGCTTCAATTTCAAAGGAAAATTTTAGGCATTCAGGACAATATGTACAATTTTGCCATGATGCTTACTGCGAATAAGGATGATGCCAGAGATCTATTACAGGATACTACATTAAAAGCGTTAGATAATCAAGACAAATACATTGATAACGTCAATTTCAAAGGTTGGGTGCTGACTATAATGCGTAATATTTTTATTAATAATTACAGGAAGATAGTACGCAGCCAAACGATGGTTGATCAAACGGAAGATTTATATCATTTGAATCTCTCACAAGATTCAGGATTTGACACTCCTGATGGCGCCTTTACTATTAAGGAGATCAATAAAGCAATTAATAGCCTCGGCAGTGAATATAAGGTTCCGTTTTCTATGTTTTTGGCCGGTTACAAATACAATGAAATTGCTGACAAACTTGATTTACCGCTTGGTACGGTCAAAAGCAGGATATTTTTTGCCCGTCAGGATTTACAAAAAACGTTAAAAGACTTCAAATAATTAAAAGTTAAAAACTAAAAGTGAAGAATTTTGTTCTGTGTAAATCTATTTCTTCACTTTTAGTTTTTAATTTCTCACTTTCAGCTTAGAATTTATATTGCAGCCTTAACGTAAATACATTATTCCTGAGGTCATCTGTAAAATCAGGTAAATTTTCTGTTGTTTCATTCTTATTGATTTCATAATATGCCTGCAAACGGATATTATTATTTACTCTCCACAACATACCGAATCCAAATGTATTTTGAGACAAATCCACGTAATCAGTTCCGTTCAATCCGATTTCGCTTTTTTTAACTTTTGTATTCGGATCATACCAATCATATTTTAAGACTGCCGAAAGAGGAAGCGAACCGATATCCTGAACGAATATCACATATCCTCCGCTGAAATTCCGGATATAAGTATCTGCGATAACTAAAACTGAAGTATTAGGACTTTTACTGTGCAATTTTCCGCCCGGTTGAGTTCCAAACAGGTATTCTCCCCGCAATTGTGTCATTCCGAGCAAACTCATGAGGCTGAATTGTGCATCAAACCCAATATATTCCCGTTTAGCGTAGTTACCTTTGTTATCAGGATTGTTATCCAACACAAAAGCAGTTCCATCCATGGTATATACATTTTCGGTTCCCTGAAAAACGCCCCCGTTGTAGTAAGATACACCCATTCCTATTTTACCGTTACTTCCGGCATTGAAATTTCCAGATAGGTGTCCTATAAAATCTTTCCGGCTATCGGTTTCTTGTTTAATGCCGTTTCCTGCAAAAAGGCCGGCTTCTAATTTCAAAAAATTCCAGGATGATGTTTTTGCCGGTTGCAATACCAACATACCTCCCAAATCACGTTCATCCGGGAATAAGGTTTGAAAAATGGTAGAACGTTCCGGAGATTCACGACGTGATGAAGAATAGCTGATTTCATTTCCAAACGGACGATCAAAAATTCCTGCTCTCAATGCATTTGTTTGAAACCAGGGATCTTTAATGTTGAGATATACATCTTTTACACCAACACCTTTTTCTGTCATGTCTAATTGAAAAACACCGGAAGCAATTCCTTCTTCATATGAAAATTTGATACGTCCCCGGCGGATTCCTATCCGGCTGAATGATTCTTCCGGATTCTCATTGAAATTACCAATTTTCAAAAGTGCGTCTTTTTCTCCATGCTGGTATTGGGCTTGGATATAGCCTGATATTTTAAGCTTTTGAAGAGTTTTTACAGCATCATCAAGCGAGGAAGTTTTTTGTTCTAATTTTTCTGTTGCACCTGGTTCAACATCTTCTTGTTGAGCAAATACTGCTAAAGATAAGCATAGAAACAAGGATAAAATCACAATACTTTTCATACATTTTTCTTTTATTAATTACGATGCAAAAGTATTTTGAGAATATTACATGTTTTTTTAGATAATGTTACAAAAGTGTTAAACTTCCATTCAGCAATTCTCAATCGCCAATAGCTTTTCTTTTCTCCATAATCCACCTCCATATCCGGTCAGCTTACCATTACTACCGATTACCCGGTGACATGGAATAATAATGGAGATTTTGTTCATTCCATTTGCATTGGCAACAGCTCTGACGGCAGTTGGTTTTCCCATACCCAATGCTTCTTCCTGATAGGAAATTGTTTTACCATAAGGAATTTTGAGTAGCTCTTCCCAGACTTTCTTTTGAAAATCGGTTCCTATAATAACCAGAGGAATATCAAATTCTTTAAGTTCACCCTTGAAATATGCTTCCAATTGTTCTTTAAGTACCCCAAAATATTTATTATCACCCTCCTGAATGGTGGCATTGAGTGACTTGGATATGTCTTTAAATTCTTTTTCCAATATTTTACGGTCGTGGAAGTCCAGCAAACAGATTCCTTTATCCGTGGCACAAGCAATCATTGTACCCAATGGAGTTTCAAATTGAGTAAGATTAACAGTTTGTTTCATATGATGTGTTTTTTGTATATTTTTTTCAAAACAAATTTATTAATTATTTTTGAGATTATCTCCTTTAATGGATCTTTCTTACCTTTATATTATGCCAAACCTTTGAAAATATTTTCAATTTTCCCCTTTTTCCTTTTCCATTTTTTGACTAAGTTTGTCTGAAAAATACACGACAATGAAAAAAATTCTCTGTTTACTCTGTTTATTTACTCTATTTTCCTGTAGTAATCAGGACGAAAAAGCGAAAAAAGAACTAGAAAAGGCTCGTCTTTATTATGAAAAACAAGAGTTTTTGGCAGCCAGACAAACTTTGGATAGTCTGAAGGTAAAATATCCCAAAGCTTATCCTGTTTTAAAAGAAGGTTTACAATTAATGCGTGAGGTCAAACTGGCTGAACAAAAGCGAAATCTGGCTTATGCTGACAGTATGTTGATCATAAAATCAGCTGAAGCCGAATCTTTGAAAAAGGATTTTATTTTTGAAAAAGATAAAACTTACGACGATACCGGAAAGTATATTTATAAACAACAAGCTGCTGAGAGAGGTTATCAACGTTCTTATATCCGTTCAGGAGTCAACGAGTTTGGTGAAATGTACATTGCCAGCGTATATTACGGAGGCGTTCCCATCAAACATACGAGCTTGAAAGTCTCTTCCAAAGACGGAGAATATACCGAAACTGCAACCATTCCTTATGATGGTGGCACCAATTACTCTTTTACAGATGGAGGAATGACTACAGAAACTGTTACTTATCTGGGTGAAAAAGGTCGTGATGTCGCACTTTTCATATATAATCATCAAAAAGAGCCTTTGAAAGCAAGTTATCTGGGAGGGAAATCGTATTCGATTCAAATCAGTGATACAGATAAAAAAGCGATGGCTGCCACCTATGATTTAGCAACCGTGCTCTCGGACATTGAACGATTCAAAAAAGAAATTAAAACTGCGAAACTTAAAAGTGAATATTTTGAAGTAAAAACTAAAGAGAATTAAAAACGTTCCAATCCTTTGATACCCTCTCTGTTAAGTATTATACGATAACGCTTCAATTCTAATTGGTCCAAATATTGATAACGTAAAATAAAATTCAAATAATATATTTTCTCTCCGTCAATAATTTTATAGTCAGTTTCATCATCCGTAATGTATAAAGGTACATGAGGATTATCCATTTTCCGGATAAACTCGGAAATATTAAACCGAAGGATATTATTTACTCCATCTACAGGATAACGGTTGGATGAATTAATTTCTTTCCGGCTCAACTGCATCCGCAAACGGTATAAAATAATTTTTTCATCATTGATCCGGTTTTCAGCTTCCAAAATATCGGAGCGGTTGCGTAATTGCATAATTTCTCTCGGAGTCTGACTTTCTTTTACAAAGGACTGACTTTCTTTATACCACCCGATCGGCATTCCATTGAAGCTAATATTTGTCTTATTGTCAAAGTATTTGCTGTCCAATTTATGTGAAAAATAATGCCTGGATAATTCTTTGATTCTGTCTTTCAACATATAACCAACAACGAGGGCGATAAACAACGGAAGTGTAAAATTGCCATATTTCATTTGAAAAGAAAATGCGACAACAGTGGCAAAAATCATTGAAATTCCTGCGGCTACACTATAATAAATTTGTTTTACAAAAGCCCCGTCTTCTCTCTTTTTTATATGGAGAAAAAGTTGACTTTCAATATATTTCTTGAGCGCTCCGAAGCGGCTTACGGCAGCGCGGTTTTTATCCTGACTGTTTTTTTCAACAATCGGAAATTTTTTACTCTTCTTATATTCAATCTCGTAATTGATCAGTTTTAATAAATCCACTTTCTTTTTTTCGTATAAATCATCGTGGATTTCATCCAGAATTTTGAGCAATTTAAAAGTATGTAATTCAATTAAATTACTCATAAATTCATCTCCAAAAAGATAATATTCGAAAATATTTTTTTCGATCGTGGGCACATGTATTATTTCTATCAAATTACGATATCCTTCTGCAACAGCATAAGTATTACGGATGTAAGATGAAACTAAAAAATCCCTTTCATACTCTGATTCACAATTTTTTATATGAAGAATATCGTCGCGCAATGAACTTTTCACAATGGACTGAAACATCTTGATATGTGATTCATAATCATTGATGTTGGTTCTGGTCGGATTACTTGCAACTTCATTAAATGATTTGATCAGGAGTTTCAATGGTAATTCTTCCGGATTGGCTATATCCCGTAAAAGATAAACGGGAGTTATCAACCGGACGTTGGATTTCACATCGCGATAAAAGTCCATTTTGGAATATGTATATCTATTGATATCCAGTGAATTAGGTATAAACACCCACATATCCAAAGAAAAATCATTTACTTCTCTTTTCTTTCTTGCAGTAAAACCGACTTTCAGTTCCAGCGAAAATTTATCATGTATTTTGACTAATTCTTCGATCATAGAAAAAAAGAGTTATATGTCATCTAAAAGAATGCCCCATCAGGAGTATAATTACCAGTTTTTATATGGATTCTTCACCAACATGGAATTGTAATATTTTACATCTCCGGTCACTTCTTCTCCCAGGAATGAAGGTCGATCAAAAGCAGAGTCTTCAGTTTCTAATTCGACTTCGGCAACAATCAGACCTTGATTGTCTCCATAAAATTCGTCAACTTCAAAAGTATGTGAACCGGCTTTGACTAAGTAACGGGTTTTGTCAATTACACCAGGTTCGCATATTTTAAGTAATTCTTCAGCTTCCAGCAGAGGAATTTCATTTTCCCACTCAAAGCGGCTAAGACCTGATTTGCTTACTGGGCCTTTGACCGTAATGTAACCCTTATCTTCCCACGTACGGATACGAACAGTACGACCGGATGCAGAAGATAAGTATCCTTGCCGGATGCGGATTTTTTTTTCTGCCAGAGATCTGAAGGAATTATCTTTCACTAAAAATTTGCGTTCTATTTCTTGTGCCATGATATATTTTTTCCATTATTTCAATCCGCCACCTAATGCCTTATACAAATTTACACTGCTTTGAAGTTGTTGCAATTTATCAATTACCTGATTAATTTGAGCTGTTAACAGATTTCTTTCGGCAGTCAATACTTCTGTATAATTAGCCTCTCCTGCTTTCAATAATTCTTGTGTGTAATATACTGATTTATGCAGAGATTCTATTTGCTTGACTCTTATCTCGTTCTTGCTCAATGATGATTGATAGGAATAAAGAACATCCGAGACTTCCCGTCCGGCATTCAAAACTGTCTTTTCGAATGTTAATAATGCTTCTTCCTGTTGGGCTCTTGCTATTTTCAAATTTGCTCTCAGTTGATTTTTTGCAAATAAAGGTTGAGTCAATCCGCCGATGATATTGGCAAAAAGATTTTCAGGTTTGAAAAAATCAGATAAAGTCGATGCGGAATAACCGATTGCAGATCCCGAATTTAATGTAATCGAAGGATAAAAACTGGCCTGAGCTGCATTCGTTAATTCAAATGCTGATCTGAACGATAATTCAGCCTGCCGCACATCCGGACGTTTGGATAACATTTGTACCGGAACTCCATGACTAAGTTGTTGAGGAAGACGTTCTTTGATATTAATGGAAGATCGCGGAACTGATCCTGACTTACGACCGATCAACAGGCAGATCGAATTCTCCAGTTGCCGGATCTGATTTTCAAGATCGGGGATCAGTACTTCCGTTGCAAGTTGCAATGATCTGCTTTGTTCTACAGCAGCCGCATTTTGTTGCCCTGCATTTTTCAAAGCCTGCATTGTGATCACCGTTTCTTTAAGGGATTCGGATGTTTCTCTGGTGATTCTCAATTGTTCGTCCAGTGCCATCAAAGCATAATATGATGTAGCAATATTAGCAATCAAGGATGTCTGAATCAAATTGCGATATTCATGACTGTTCAGGAACTGAGCATATCTTGCACGGGATTGACGGTTCAATTTTCCCCAGATATCGAGTTCCCATGTGGCGCTGATTCCCAGCATATATTGCTCGTCATGGTATGATCCGTTCAGACTCGTAGTTTCCGTGACCTGGCCAACCAAAGCAACATTAGGGAAATATGCAGCTCTGGCAGTACTTAAATTAGCTTCCGCCTGTTTGATCCGGGAATTGGCAATTTTCAGGTCATAATTATTCGTTAATCCTTGTCTGATCAAACTCTGCAAATAATAATCCATAAAATATGCCTCCCAGGGGATATCCGCGATTGTTGTTGTATCTGTCGGCATTTCATCCCTGAACAAATTATCTGCATCTATCTGGGGAGACGAATATTTATTTAATACCTGACAAGATGTTAAATTGAGAGCCATTGCAATGAGACAGACTATCAATCCTTGAATATATTTTGTTGACATAACTTTATTTTTTACTAATCATTTCATCATTCGAATTGATGAGTCCTGATCTGCTGAATTTATCCTGTATGATTTGGAATATGATGTATAAAGAGGGAATTACCAAAACCCCGATAAATGTACCGATAAGCATTCCTCCGATCGCACTGATTCCGATAGATTTATTTCCGATCGCTCCTGCTCCGGTTGCCAGTGCCAAAGGTAACAAACCGAAAATGAAGGCGAAAGATGTCATTAAAATCGGGCGTAAACGAGCAACTGCTCCACTTACGGCGGCTTCAACAACACTCATTCCTTGTTTGCGTCGCTGAATAGCATATTCCACAATAAGAATGGCATTTTTTGCCAGCAACCCGATCAGCATGATCAGTGATATCTGCACATATATATTGTTTACGATTCCGCTTTTCATCAACGTTGAGCCAAATATAAATATGAATACACCTGACAATCCGATTGGTAACGAGCAAATTACAGCCAAAGGCAAAATATAGCTTTCATACAATGCCGCCAATAGCAAATACACGAAAATCAAACAAAGGGTAAAAATCAGGAAGATCTGATTGCCGCTATTGACTTCTTCCCTTGTCATACCGGAAAATTCATATCCGTAACCGTTTGGAAGATCATCACCCAATTCTTTCACAATTTTAATTACGTCTCCGGAACTGAAACCATTCCTGTAATCAGGAATAATGGTGAGATCCATTGAAGAATACAGGTTAAAACGTGTTCTTGTCTGAGGCCCTGTAATATCCTTGATTGTCAAAAATTCGGTAATGGGAGACATTTCTCCGGAAGAAGTTCTTACTAAAAGACCTGATAAATCTTCCGTCTTAGATCTGAATTCTGGAGAAGCCTGCACCATCACGCGATACTGTTTTCCATAAAGATTTATGTTGGAAACATACATACTTCCGATATAGGCTTGTAATGTTGTCATTATATCACTCAATCTCAATCCTGCAGCTTTGATTTTTGCCACATCGACTTCCAGTTGTTTTTGGGGAAAATTAGGATTGAAGTTGGTCATGGCAGTCAAAACCTCTTTCCTCGATTTAAGCTTGGCAATAAAATCATTGGTTATGCCGTAGAATTGATTGAGGTCACCACCCATTTTATCCTGCATCTTCATTTCCACTCCGTTGCTCAAACCAAATCCTTGAAGGGTAGGTGTTCCAAAGAATAAGAATGTTGCATCCTGAATTCCAGATGTCTTTCTGGTCAATGTTGCAGCAAGCTCGTTAGCTGTGATTTTCCGTTTATTCCAGGAAGTCATTTTTATAACAACAGTAGCATAAGAACCTCCCGTACCGGCGCTAAAATTATTTCCGATCACACAGGATACATTTTCTACTTCGGGAATAGAATCAACCATGTTGACAATTTTTTCAGTAATAGCTTGCGTCCTTTCTAAAGATGAACCCGGAGCCAGCGTGATCATTCCGAATATACGTCCGCTATCTTCTTGTTGGACAAATCCTGCCGGCACAATTTTCATCAGGACGGCTAAAATGATCAAACTTATAACTATGGTAGCAGTAGTTATCCATCGATTACCTTTTCTTCCAAGGAATTGAAGGGCGCGTTTGTATCTTCCTGTTCCTACCTGAAAGAAGCGGTTGAAATTACTGTAAAATCGTTGTAAAAAGTTTTTGTTTTCATGCTCTTCAGTGTGCGCTTTCAAAAATAAAGCACAAAGCGCAGGGCTCAAAGTCAATGCATTGACTGCAGATATGACGATGGAAATGGCAAGTGTTAACCCGAACTGTTTGTAGAATACGCCACTGGTTCCTCCGATAAAACTAACCGGAACGAACACAGCCGACATTACCAATGTGATTGCAAAGATTGCTGGGGCTATACCTTGCATGGCTTTCAAAGTTGCTTCTTTCGGATCTTTCTCTCCGTTATCCATTTGAGCATGAACAGCTTCGACTACCACAATAGCGTCGTCGACCACAATTCCGATAGCTAACACCAAAGCAAAAAGAGTAAGTAGATTGATTGAAAAACCAAATAATTGCAGGAAGAAAAATGTTCCGATAATAGCCACGGGAACTGCGATGGCCGGAATCAACGTGGATCTGAAATCCTGCAGAAAAATGAAAACCACAAGGAACACCAGCAAAAATGCCTCAATCAATGTATGGAGTACTTTTTCAATAGAAGCATCCAGAAACTCATTGGCATCCATCAATATCATCATTTTTACTCCCGGAGGATATGATTTGGAAGATTCATTCAAAGAAGCTTTAATGTTATTGATTACTTCCCTTGCATTTGATCCGGCTGTCTGGCTGACAGCAATCATTACTCCTTCTTTATCATCACAATAAGTATTCACGGTATAAGTCAATACTCCCAATTCAACTTTGGCCACATCTTTCAACCTGAGAATCTGTTCTTTATTTGAACGAATGATGATATTTTCAAATTCTGCCGGAGTCTTTAATTTTCCTGTATATTTTAATGTGTATTGAAATGATTGATCGCTATTTTGTCCCAACTCACCCGGTGCAGCCTCAATATTCTGATCTTGTAATGCACTGATTACTTCAGAAGGCATAATTTTGTAAGAAGCCATTACATCCGGTTTCAGCCAGATACGCATGGAGTAATCTTTTGCTCCATATACATTGGCATCACCTACTCCGGTTACACGCTTGATTTGTGGTATAACATTGATATTTAAGTAGTTTTGAAGAAATGCTCCATCATAATCGGGATCATCCGAATAGAAAGCAATCATCATAATCGTACTACTTTGTTGTTTTCTGACTGTAATTCCTGTTTGATTGACTTCCTGAGGAAGTAACGGAGCTGCTCTGGCCACAAGATTCTGTACGTTTACAGCAGCAATGTCAGGATTTATTCCTTGTTTGAAATATACGGTAATATTTGCTGTTCCGGAATTGGAAGCGGAAGAGGTCATGTAAGTCATTCCTTCCACTCCGTTTATTTGTTCTTCCAAAGGAACAACAACGCTGTTCAAAACCACATCGGCACTCGCCCCGCTATATGTGGCGGATACCTGAACCGTAGGAGGTGCAATATTAGGATATTGTTCGATTGGCAACGTAAGTAAACCGATGATTCCGAGTACAACAATAATTATGGATATAACGGTCGATAGTACCGGCCGTTCTATAAACATTTTCAGCATTGTAATTTAATTTATTCAATGTGCTAATGTGTCAATATGCCAATGAAATAAAACAGACATAAATTGGCACATTAACTTATTGGCATATTAGTTAATTAGTTTTATTTTTCTTCCGTTTTTCAATGTAGCGATTCCGTCGGCTACTATCCTGTCTCCGGTTTTCAAGCCGTCAAATACGGCATAGTTTTTTCCGTCGGGAGTGGAAGCAACCGATACCGCTTTTTGGAGCACAGAATCACCTTCCACCTTATACACAAAGGTTTTATTTTGCTGTGCAAAAGTTGCCTTTTGAGGAATCAGGAATACATTATCCACTGTTCTGGGAATTAAAATTTTTCCGCTGGTTCCGCTTCTCAACAAACCTTTTTCGTTGGGAAATTTCACTCTTAAATTAGTCGAACCTGTCGTTACATCGACAATTCCTGATATTGTTTCAATTTTACCTTTATCCGGATAAATTTTTCCGTCGGCTAATATCAAAGTAACTTCAGGCATATTTTTAATTTTTTCACTTTGAAGATTGCCATTCGTATTTTCCAGAAATTGCAACAATTCTTTTTCATTCATAGAAAAATAGGCATACATGTTGCCGGTGCTAGATACAACAGTCAACACATTCGAACTGTTCACCAAACTTCCCTGCCTGAAGTTGATTATACCTACAACACCATTGATGGGACTGGATACATTGGTCCAACCCATTGTAGCTTGTGCCTGTGACAAAGAAGCTTTGGCCTGGGCCAATGAAGCCAACGCCGATTGATAGGAATTTTCGTATGTTTGTAATTGGACTTCACTGATAATTCCTTTTTCGGCGAGCGGACGAATTCTGTTTACATTTAATTCTGCTGTATTGACTGATGCCATTGCGCTGTTTACCATTGCTTTAGCTGAATTTAAACCTTGTTCGGCCTGTGGAGAATTGATCTTGAATAGAGTTTGTCCTTTTTTCACAACAGAACCTTCATCCACATAAATTGCATCGATAAAACCATCAATACGGGGACGAATTTCAATATCTTCCTGTCCTTTGATGGTAACCGGAAATGTTGATTGTAATTCTACCTGCTGTTCTTTCAAAACCATAGTTGGATACTCCTGAGTACTTCCGGAAGCCGATTGATCATTTTTTTGTCCTCCACACGAGTATAAAGAAAAAAGTGCCAGAGCACTCCAAAAAATTTTTTTCATACTTTAATTTTTTTATTTTTGTACATTCCTAAATGTAAAAAATTTTGTCGGGCAAAATTACATAAAAATCACCATAAATTAATTGAAAACGGAGAATTGAAAATGAAAAATTATGCTCGTGCGTAAGCAAACTTTCCATTTTCAATTCTCCGTTTTCAATTAATTTTTAAAGATATCCTTATCTTTGTAGCTTCCAAATTACAATCAATGAATATAAAAAAAGAAGAGATACTCGCAAAACTTGAAGGTAAAATCTTTGATATACTTTCCGAAACAGCAGATTCGATGGGTCTGGAAGCTTATGTGATAGGTGGTTACGTAAGAGACATCTATTTAGGCCGTCCGTCGAAAGATATTGATGTTGTTTGTGTCGGTAGCGGGATAGCATTGGCGCAAGCCGTTGCCGAACGTATCAGTAAAAATTGCAAGCTATCTATTTTTAAAAATTTCGGCACAGCACACATAAGATATAAAGATATAGAAGTAGAATTTGTCGGTGCAAGAAAAGAATCATACAGTCGTGATTCCAGAAAACCTATTGTTGAAAACGGAACATTGGAAGATGATCAAAACCGCAGAGACTTTACAATCAATGCATTGGCATTATGTATCAATAAAAATCGCTATGGAGAACTGATAGATCCGTTTAATGGATTGAAAGATATGAAAGACTTGAAAATACGTACTCCATTGGATCCAGATATCACTTTCAGCGACGATCCGTTGCGAATGATGCGGGCTATCCGTTTCGCATCTCAGTTAGGCTTTTTTATTGATTCTGAGACTTTTGAAGCAATAGAAAGAAATAAACAACGCATCGAAATCATATCTAAAGAGCGGATTGTGGACGAATTAAACAAAATCATTCTCTCTCCGGCTCCATCCGTTGGCTTTGAATTGTTGGAACAAACCGGTTTATTATCTTTCATTTTACCCGAATTGGTTGCTTTGAAGGGTATTGAAACCAAAGAAGGAATCGGTCACAAAGATAATTTCAGCCATACTCTCAAAGTATTGGACAATTTATCAAGACATTCGGATAATTTATGGTTGCGTTGGAGCGCCATTTTCCATGATATTGGCAAACCTAAAACCAAACGTTTCGATCCTAAGTTGGGCTGGAGTTTCCACAATCATAATTTTATCGGAGAAAAAATGATTCCGGGTATATTTCAACGGATGAAACTTCCTTTGAATGACAAAATGAAATATGTCCAGAAAATGGTCGGATTACACATGCGTCCTTCTGTTCTTGCAGAAGAAGGAGTGACAGATTCTGCCATCCGGCGTCTGTTATTCGATGCAGGCGATGATATCGATGATCTGATGTTGCTCTGCGAAGCCGATATTACCTCCAAAAATCCGGAAAAAGTAAAACGTTACCTGGACAATTTCAAATTAGTGCGTCAAAAACTGAAAGATATTGAGGAAAAAGACCGCATCCGTAATTTTCAACCGCCTATTAAAGGGAATGAAATCATGGAATTATTCAATATTTCTTCCGGAGAAATTGTAGGTCGTTTAAAAACTTCCGTTAAAGACGCTATACTGGATGGTGTAATTCCCAATGAATATGATGCGGCTTACGAATATTTGCAAAAGAAAGCGAAGGAGATTGGGATTATTTAGGTGTTTTTAATTGAAAGTGAAAAATTGAAAATGATTTCTTGTATGCAAGCCTTCATTTTCAATTTTTCACTTTCAATTTTTAATTAAAGACAGCGTTTCTCATGTCCCCAGTCTTAGCAAATGCTTCGTGAAGAGCAAAGCAGTTACGCAGATTTTGAGGCGTATGACCTTTCATTTCTAATTTTAAATAATCCGTAAGTATCTTTTTATATGAAGGATGCACACAGTTTTCAATGATACTTTCAGCTCTTTGAATCGGAGATAAACCTCTTAAATCGGCGACTCCATATTCGGTAATCAATATTTTAACCGAATGTTCGCTGTGGTCATGGTGAGAAACCATCGGAACAATCGCACTGATTTTACCTTCCTTGGCCACAGATGGCGTTGTAAATATGGATAAATAGGCATTTCTGCAGAAATCGGCAGAACCTCCGATACCATTCATCATTTTAGTTCCAAGTACGTGAGTAGAATTGATATTTCCAAAAATATCAGCTTCCAAAGCTGTATTGATCGATATTAATCCTAAACGACGGGCAACTTCGGGTGAATTTGAAATTTCCTGCGGACGAAGCAATAATTTTTCCTTGAAAAATGACAAGTCATTATATACTTCAGATAAAGTTTCTGAACTAATTGTCAACGAGCAACCACTTGCAAAAGTTACACGATTTTCTCTCATTAATTGAATCACAGCATCTTGTATCACCTCTGTATAAACCTGGAAAGCTGGAATTGCAGGGTTTTTACCCATAGCGCCAAGTACGGCATTCGCAATATTACCTACGCCTGATTGAATCGGAGGAAAAATCGATGGTATTCTACCGGCTTTGATCTCGGCCACAAGGAAATCGGAGACATTTTTCCCAATAGTATCCGTAACTTCATCTGTCGGTGTAAAAGCGCCGATCTCATTGGGTAAATTTGTTTCTACAACACCTATAATTTTCTTGGGATCAACTTTAATATAAGGAACGCCAATCCTATCACTCGCCTGATACACAGGTATTTCTCTGCGATAAGGAGGATCAAGAGGCTCATAAATATCATGAATACCTCTCAATTCTTTGGGGTGGTATGAATTTAATTCTACAATTATGATATCCGCCATTTTAGCCAAAGTAGGAGAGATTCCTACCGCCGAAGTCAATGTAATTTCACCATCATCCGTCACATCACAGGCTTCAATGATAGCCACCCTGGGTTTTGCCAGAAAACCGTAACGAATATATTGAGCAAGTTCTGATAAGTGAAGATCAAAATAATTGGCATCTCTATTATTCAGTTCTTTTCTCATATCGCCGTTAGACTGATATGGGGTTCTAAACTTAACAGCATGGGCCCTGGAAAGATAACCGTCAATGGAATCACCGGTTGAAGCTCCGGTATACATGCCGATTTTAAAAGGACGACCTTTTGCATGTTCTTCTTCTGCCCGTTGTGCTAAAGCTTGGGTTACAGCTTTAGGGCAACCGGCAGCAGTGAAACCGCTAAAGCCTACAATATCATCGTTTTCAATATAACCAGCAGCCTCTTCTGCTGAAATAAGTTTAAAATTCATAATTATTTGTTATTTGTTTTTATTGATTAAGTTTTCAAAATGTGAACAAAATGAAGTATATCGATTTCAATACCTCCTTTCAAGAATTTCTGCATAAATAACTGCTTTTTTCAATTCATCATGATCTTGAAAATTCAAGACAGGTTGCGTGTGAACCCCATCACTCAAATCTTCAACTAAGATCGGATCTTCATTTTTTTGATAGTCCAAATCACTAGTCAAAAATGATTCGATTTTAGACTTTGAAAATCTTTTTTTATCGATACTTTCAACAATAGAAATCAGCTTTTCCTCTTTCTTTGGTTTAACAACAGTTTCTCTCTGCGGCTGAGGAATATCCAACGGCAGTTGAGTACGCTCCAATTCCGCATTTTTCTTTTTCTTCTTTAAATTTCCAACAATGCTAAAGATAAAGGAAGCCAAAATAATGAGTAAAGGAAGAAAATCTTTAATATTGTCCATATAATTGATTATTTTTGCAGCCCAAAAGTACTGAAATATTTTGAACCATACAAAAATGGTTTATGGAGAAAAATATATGAAGGAGAATGGTGAATAATGAAGGTCGTTTTATGATTACATATAGAATGAAATATTTTGATCGCAACGGTTTAAAAAAATTAAGGGCGACTTCACAGCCACCCTTAACCCATTTAACCAAAACCTTAACTATGAAAAAATTTTACGTTTTTCAGGAGCAAATGTAATACAAATATTTATATGTCCAAAATATTTTCTGCATTTTTTTAAAAATTTAATTTTATTAACAATCAAATTTGATGGTTGGTTTTGGAAGTTCATTTGTTAACACATTACCAACTATACAGTTAAAAACAATAAGTATGAATAAAGTAAAAGGAACAGACTTAAAATCTGTGACTGAAAAAGAAAAAAGAAAAGTTTACATCGAAACTTACGGATGCCAAATGAATGTTGCCGACAGCGAAGTTGTTGCTTCCATCATGAAAATGGATGGCTATGAAATAACAGAAAACATCAATGATGCCGGCACTATTCTAGTTAACACATGTTCTATCAGAGACAATGCCGAACAGAAAGTTTTGTCGCGTTTACAATATTTCCATTCTTTAAGAAAGAAAAAGAAAGATCTGATTGTAGGTGTGCTTGGCTGCATGGCCGAACGTGTTAAAGAAGAATTAATCAATGATCATCATGCCGATTTGGTGGCCGGTCCGGATTCATATCTCGACTTGCCTAACTTAGTGGGTGCTGTAGAACATGGAGAAAAAGCTGTCAATATAGAACTCTCGTCGACAGAAACATACCGGGATGTGATTCCTTTGAAATTGAGCGGAGTCAAAATTTCCGGTTTTATTTCAATTATGAGGGGATGCAATAATTTCTGTACTTATTGTATTGTTCCTTATACACGCGGACGGGAAAGAAGCCGCGAACCTCAAAGCATACTCAACGAATTACAGGATTTGCACAAACAAGGATACAAAGAAGTCACCCTTTTAGGGCAAAATGTCAATTCTTATTTATATAAAGATAAGGAATCTGATGTTGATTTTCCCCGTTTACTTTCCATGGTTGCGGAAGAAGTTCCCGGAATGAGAATCCGATTCACAACTTCACATCCTAAAGATATGACGGATGAAACGCTTGAAGTGATTGCCAAATATCCGAATATCTGTAACCATATACATTTGCCTGCACAATCGGGAAGTTCATCTATTCTGAGAGCTATGAACAGGAAATACACACGTGAATGGTATTTTGACAGAATTGCTGCTATTAAAAGGATCATCCCCGACTGCGCCATTTCTACTGATTTGTTCTGTGGCTTTCATTCGGAAACAGAAGAAGATCATCAACAAACCCTTTCATTGATGAAGGAAGTAGGATTCGATGCGGCTTTCATGTTCAAATATTCGGAACGTCCGGGTACTTATGCCTCCAAACATTTGGAAGACAATGTTCCTGAAGAAATAAAAACACAACGACTGGAAGAAATCATAGCCCTTCAACTGGAGCTTTCCCTGATGAGAAACAAAGAGTCAGTTGGAAAAGAATACGAAGTTTTGGTCGAAGGATTTTCCAAACGTTCCAGAGAACAACTTTTCGGTCGTACACCTCAAAATAAAGTAGTAATATTCAATAAAGAAAATCATAAAATAGGAGAAACAGTCAAGGTTAGAATAACGGAAGCATCGGCTGCAACGTTGTTTGGCGAGCTGATCAGGTGAAAGGTGAGGGACGCTTTGCTCCTTGTGCAGGGTGAAGAAATGACAGAGTGACGAGGTGAATTTTGTCACATTGTCATCACGAGCAAAGCGAGTTCACAGAGAGCAAAGCGACCCTCACCTTTCACTTTGAAAATATCAACCTCTACTTTTTAGACTATGCGGATCTGGATTGATTCTCTCAACCGCTTTTTTTACTTCATCATCAGTAGTATAAGTACTTTTTTCATTACCGGATTCCTCCATGATGATTTTTTTCGTTTCGCCAACAATATTTGTCAGACGAACTCTTTCTGTACCCGGTTCTTGATTTAATTCTCTGTTCATAAGTGCAAATATTATTAAGAAATTCATATTGATTTCATTTTGTCAATTTTCAACCATTTACTATAAAACAATTTTTTATGCTATTAGTTTTATGTGTAAGACACAAAGTGAAAATATAAACGTTAAAATAAGCAAATTTCCCTATGGTATCATATTTTTTTCATTAATTTGCATCCAAATTGGGGGTGTTCTTGCTCAACAATATTCTAAATAAAAGATTAGTACAATTCAGGTCGAAAGCATGACTAAAAATAAAAAAACTAATTTAATTCCGTTTTTCAATTCCAGATTAATATCAACTATAAGTGTATCACTTGTTCTTTTTTTATTGGGGTTAATCCTTATATTGACTTTATTAGCCAATAATTTATCTAATTTTGTCAAAGAAAATTTCACATTTTCTGTTATCCTGAATGATAACATGGGAAAAGATGAAATATCTAAGCTCGAAAAAAAACTGACAGCAGCCCCATTCTCAAAATCAACCGAATTTATTTCCAAAGAGCAAGCACTTGAAGATTTACGAGAGGAAATGGGTGAAAATCCGGAAACTTTTCTTGGTTTTAATCCATTATTCGCATCGATTGAAGTGACATTGAAATCTGTATATGCGAATAATGACAGCATTAAACTTCTTGAGAAAAAATTAAAAACAGAAAATAATGTTGAAGAAGTTCTTTACAGAACAGATATGTTGCAAACAGTAAATGATAATATAAAAAAAATTGGTATCGTATTATTTATCCTTGCAACAATACTGATGATGATTTCCATCGCATTGATAAATAATACTATTCAGCTAACCATTTACTCCAAACGTTTCACTATTCACACAATGAAACTGGTAGGAGCAACAGCTTCGTTCATTCGCAAGCCTTTTCTTCGCAGAAATTTAGTAGTAGGAATTATTGCTGCTTTTCTGGCTATTATAATGTTGATCACCACATTATGGTATTTGTCAAAAAAAGTAGACGGACTCTTTGATTTATTAGATTACTACTCTTTAGCAATTGTTTTTGGGTTGGTTATCATATTGGGAATACTTATCACTTTTTTTGCTACCTATTTTTCAGTGAACAAGTATATCCGGATGAAAGGAGATAGTTTGTATAACATATAGTTGAAAATTAATAAAAAACGATGAATAGAAAAGATTTTGCTTTCGGCAAAGAAAATTTTGTCCTGTTGGGTATAGCCATTGTGGTTATCGTCATTGGCTATCTTCTCATGACAGGGAGTGCAACAACAGAGGAAACAGGTTTCAATCCTGATATTTTCAGTAAAAGACGAATTGTTTTTGCACCTTTGGTATGCATGATTGGTTATATTTTAGCAATTGTTGCCATTGTATTTAAAAGTAAAGATAAAGAAGAAAAGAAATGGAAGGATTGATTGCCGGAGAGATGAGTTGGCTGCAAACCATCATTATTGCCATTGTTGAAGGAATAACAGAATTTCTCCCGATATCCTCTACAGGACACATGATTATTGCAGAAAAACTTCTGAATATTGAAAGTTCGGAATTTGTAAAAGCATTTAATGTTATCATACAATTTGGAGCAATTCTTTCAGTAATAATTCTTTACTACAAAAAATTTTATCAGGGCATTGATGTCCATAATCTAAAAATATCCCTCAAAAATTTTCCAAAAGTTGATTGGAAATTATTTTTTCAAAGCATTGATTTTTATTGGAAAATATTCATTGCATTCATTCCGGCAGCCATATTAGGATTTCTTTTCAGTGATAAAATAGATGAGTTGATGGAAAGTGTCACTGTTGTCGCCATTATGCTAATTCTTGGAGGAATTTTGATGTTGTTTGTAGATCAACTGTTTAATAAACCGACAGAAGATCAGACTCTGACATATAAAAAATCTCTTATTATCGGTTTGGCTCAATGTGTTGCCATGATTCCGGGCGTTTCCCGTTCAATGGCTACAATTGTAGGAGGTATGACTCAAAAACTAACCCGGAAAAATGCTGCCGAATTTTCATTCTTTTTAGCAGTACCGACCATGTTTGCCGCATCAGCCTATAAGCTATTGAAATTGCTTATTGATCCTCAGTCCAGAGCAACTTTGGCAGCCAATATAGACATCCTTTTAGTAGGAAATGTTGTTGCATTTATTGTCGCAATCCTGGCGATCAAATTTTTTATAGGCTTTGTTACAAAATACGGATTTAAAGCATTTGGTTATTACCGGATATTACTTGGAGGCACCCTTCTTATATTGATATATATGGGATACGACCTAAGCATCATCTAATGTTGAAAAATACACTTATTTAGAATGAATTTTCAAGAAGGAGAAGTTCTTTATTTCAATAAACCCTTAGGATGGACATCCTTTAATTTAGTATCAAAAATACGATACAAAATATCTCGGATTCTTAAAACGAAAAAGATTAAAGTCGGACATGCCGGAACATTAGATCCCTTAGCTACAGGAGTAATGATTATTTGTACAGGCAAAGCGACTAAAAAAATAGAAGAATTTCAGTACCAGACAAAAGAATATATTGCAACTGTCAAATTAGGAGAAACAACACCGTCTTTTGATTTGGAAACCGAAATTGATCAGACTTATGAAACTGCTCACATTACCAGGGAAATGACTGAGAATGCATTGAACAGTTTCATTGGAAGTATTGAGCAAATTCCACCTGCCTACTCTGCTTGTAAAGTGAATGGCGACAGAGCCTATGATTTAGCAAGAAATGGCATTATTCCTGAACTAAAACCAAAAACATTGGTTATAGATAGTATCCGTTTATTGGAATATAATTTACCGGAAATAAAGATTCAGGTTGTTTGCAGTAAGGGAACTTACATCAGGGCTTTAGCAAGAGATATCGGTATTGCATTAAAATCAGGCGCCCATCTGACAGGTTTGGTGAGGACCAGAATCGGTGATATAACACTCGAAAAATGTATGAATGTGGAAGATATTGATAATCTAAACGAATAATATTTCGTTGGAAGTTTATGGGTTGATATTTAACTATTTTGATTTTCAACTCTAAACTTTCAACCTTAAATAATTGGAAAATATAAACTAATTTTTTGCAAATACTCATATGAAACTGTCCAAATTTAAATTCAACCTTCCGGAGGAATTGATCGCTTTGTATCCTTCAAAAAACAGAGACGAATCAAGACTAATGGTTGTAGATCGAAAAACTCGAAATGTAGAACACAAAATATTTAAAGATGTTTTGGACTATTTTGACGATAAAGACACTTTTATTTTCAATAACACTCAAGTATTTCCAGCAAGATTATATGGGAATAAGGAAAAAACGGGTGCTAAAATTGAGGTATTCCTGCTTCGGGAGCTAAACAGCGAATTAAGATTGTGGGATGTATTGGTAGATCCAGCCCGTAAAATACGTATTGGAAATAAACTTTATTTCGGAGAAGACGATTCAATGGTTGCAGAAGTTATAGACAATACAACTTCACGCGGCCGTACACTTCGTTTCTTATATGATGGCCCTCACGATGAATTCAAAGCAAATTTGTATGCATTGGGAGAAACTCCGCTACCAAAATACATCAACCGGGATGTTGAACCTGATGATGCAGAACGTTATCAAACAATTTTTGCAGAAAAAGAAGGAGCTGTAATTGCTCCGGCAGCCGGTCTTCATTTCAGTCGCGAGTTGATGAAAAAACTTGAAATCAAAGGATGTGAATTCTCCTTTATCACGGCCCATGCAGGCCTGGGTAATTTCCGTGAAATAGATGTGGAAGATTTGACCAAGCATAAGATGGATTCAGAACAAATTTTTGTTGAAAAAGAAGCCGTTGAAATCGTAAATCGAGCCAAAGATAATAATAAACAAGTTTGTGCAGTCGGTACCTCAGTTATGAGAGCCATTGAAAGCACGGTTACAACAGCAGGGCATTTGAAAGAATACAGCGGTTGGACAAACAAATTTATTTTTCCGGCCTATGATTTTACTGTGGCTACCAGCATGATAACAAATTTTCATCTTCCATTATCAACTATGTTAATGCTGACTGCTGCTTTCGGTGATTATGATTTTATCATGGACATATATCAAGTAGCCATCAAAGAAAAATATCGTTTTGGCGCTTATGGAGATGCTATGTTAATTTTATAATCAATGAATAAAGAGCTAAAAATGCATGCGGTCTTTTTATCATTAGGATCCAACATCGGAGACCGGCAGGATAATTTAGACAAAGCTATCAGTAATATTGAAGAGAGGATTGGAATTATACCAGCCAAATCTTCTGTAATTGAAACCGAACCTTGGGGTTTTGACTCTGAAAATCATTTTCTTAACATGGTTATTAAGGTAGAAACCCGTTTGCTTCCCAAGCAAGTATTATTCATTTCTCAGGCAATTGAGAGAGAGTTAGGAAGAACGAATAAAACACAAGGAAGCTATCAGGATAGGATAATCGATATAGATATCATCTTATATGATGATTTGCATTTGAAATTAGATTCTCCGGAATTAACAATTCCTCATCCACATTTTAAGGAAAGGGATTTTGTGATGAAACCCCTTTTGGAAATTAAAAATTAAAAAATTATAAAAATCGGGTAGGAGGGGAGCGGAATAAATGATGTATCTTTGTCAAAGAACCTATAAATATCAGAAAAATGAAACTTACATCGTATCTTATTTTCAATGGTCAGGCTGAAGAAGCTGCTAACTTCTATGCCGATGTACTGAGAGGAAAAATTGAAAACCTCTACCGCTACGATTCTATGCCTTCTACTCCGGAAATGACAATTCCAGATGAGTGCAAGCAAATGATTTTACATTGTTGTATTGTTTTTCCCGGAGGGTCAATGAGCGTTGCTGATAGTTTGCCGCATGATAAACGTAACTTCGGGAATAAGGGGCACATGCTGACACTCGAATGCGATTCTATTGCTCATACCGAAGAAGTTTATGCAAAACTGACCGAAGGTGCGCAAAAGATAGATTGCGAACTTGCTGAAGCTTTTTTTGCCAAACGTTATGCCGAAGTAGTTGACCGTTATGGCGTGCTTTGGGCAGTGATGTATGAAGAAGCATAACCTGCCGTTGTGAATCAGCTCAATTGCATCGACAACAAGGTAGGTTTTGGCAAATGAATCAATATTATTCCCACTCAATCGTTGCCGGCGGTTTAGAACTAATATCATAGACCACCCTGTTCACACCTTTTACTTTATTAATAATTTCGTTAGACACTTTTGCCAGAAATTCGTAAGGAAGATGTACCCAGTCGGTTGTCATAGCATCGGTCGATGTTACAGCACGTAAAGCAACCGCGTTTTCATAGGTTCTTTCATCTCCCATAACTCCTACGGATTGAATCGGTAAGAGGATTGCTCCGGCTTGCCATACTTTGTCATACAGATCCCATGCGCGCAATTCCTTGATAAAAACATCATCAGCGTCTTGCAATACCCGTACTTTTTCGGGAGTAATATCTCCGAGGATGCGGACTCCAAGTCCTGGTCCCGGGAAAGGATGACGGTTGATCAGGTGAGGCATCATGCCCAATTCACGCCCTACTTTCCTGACTTCATCTTTGAACAAAAGTTTCAAAGGTTCTACCAGTTTCAGGTTCATTTTTTCCGGCAGACCTCCTACGTTATGGTGTGATTTGATGACTGTTCCCGTAATGGAAAGAGATTCGATAATGTCCGGATAGATCGTTCCCTGGCCCAGCCATTTTACATCTTTCAATTTATGAGCTTCTTCATCGAATACATCAATAAATCCTTTGCCGATAATTTTTCTTTTCTTTTCCGGATCTTTTATGCCGGCCAGTTCTTTGTAGAATCTTTCCTTAGCATCTACTCCGATTACATGGAGACCTAAGTGCTCATAATCTTTCAGCACATTCTCGAATTCATTTTTCCGCAATAAACCGTGATCGACAAAGATACAAGTCAGGTTTTGACCGATGGCTTTGTTTAACAGTACAGCAGTTACAGAAGAGTCTACCCCTCCGGATAGCGCCAGGATCACTTTATCGTTTCCAAGCTGTTCTTGTAATTCTTTAACAGTCGATTCGATAAATGATGCCGGACTCCAATCTTTCTTGCATCCGCAGATATTCAGAAAATTATCTAAGATTTTTGTGCCTTGTTCCGAATGAAAGACTTCCGGGTGAAATTGCAATCCCCAGGTTTGTTCTCCTTTTACATGATACGTGGCGGCTTTGACATCGTTTGTGCTGGCAATAATCTCGAAATTTTCCGGTAATATTGTAATAGTATCTCCGTGAGACATCCACACCTGCGAATTAGCTGGAATATCTTTCAATAACGGATCGTTACTGTTGGTTGCCGATAACACAGCCCTGCCATATTCCCTGGAATCTCCTTTTTCAACTTTTCCTCCGGAAGAATAAGCCATAAATTGCGCTCCATAACAAATACCCAGTACCGGGAATTTTCCGCGGATACCAGACAAGTCAGCTTGAAAAGCATCCGGGTCGTTTACAGAAAAAGGACTTCCGGAAAGGATGACACCTTTGATATTTCCGTCGTTTTCAGGAAATTTGTTATAAGGCACAATTTCGCAGTATTCATTTAATTCCCTGATTCTTCGTCCTATAAGTTGCGTTGTTTGAGATCCGAAATCAAGAATGATAATTTTTTCCATGCAGAAGGATATTTTTATGTTTATATTTTTAATAATGGAGGACAAAATTACAAAAAATTGAAAACTGTTCACTGAATTCTTACATATTTGTTTAGGGTTGAATATTTAAGGTTGAAAATATTTAACGATTAAACCTTCAACCTAAAACATTCAACTAAATTATCAGAATTTTTATTTAGATTTGCATGTTCAATGTAATTTATAGATAAGACCGGATGATCAAACAGCAACTTAGTCAAAGCTTACAACAAAAATTATCTCCTTTACAGATCCAACAAATTAAAATGTTGGAATTAAATTCTCTTGAAATAGAGGAAAGAATACGCCAGGAACTTGAAGAAAATCCGGCTCTTGAAGAAGGTGGCGACTGGCAGGAAAATGTAGATGATCAAGGAGATAGTAATGAAGAATTTGATTCGGCTCAAGATTTTTCTTCCGACGATCTTTCTCTTGGAGATTATTATTCTGACGATGATGATATTCCCGATTATAAATTTCATGAAAATAATTATTCGAAGGATGTTCCCAAAGAACAATTCTTTTATTCCGAACCGGAGTCTTTTCATCAGCACTCTTTGGGTCAGTTAGCATTGAGACATCTTTCCGAAAGGGAAACAAAAATATGTGAATATATTATTGGAAATATTGATGACGACGGTTATCTGCGTCGTGATTTATCCTCTATATCCGATGATCTTCTCTTTAATGCAACTGTAGACGTTTCCGTCGAAGAACTGGAGAAGCTTTTAACTGTTGTGCAAGATTTGGATCCTGCAGGTATAGGTGCGAGAGATCTTCAGGAATGCCTTCTCCTTCAAATCAAGAAAAAAACGAAAACAGAAATCAGGGAGATAGCACAGAATATCCTGGAAAATTATTTTGATGATTTTACACGGAAACATTATGATAAGATCAAAAAAGGCCTTGACTTATCTGACGACATACTGAAACAGGCTATTAAAGAAATAACTTTATTGAATCCCAAACCAGGTAATTTATGGTCGGATGAAATGGAAACCAAACTTTCTCAGGTAGTTCCGGATTTTATTGTCGAAGACGCAAACGGAGAGCTTGTATTACATATGAATAATGAGGAAATTCCCGAACTGAGAGTCAGCAAAGAATATTCCGACATGTTCAAAGAATATGCCAACAACAAAAAAAATCAGTCACAGGAAGTAAAAGAAACAGTCTTTTTTGTTAAACAAAAACTCGATTCTGCCAAGTGGTTCATTGATGCAATCAAACAGAGACAAGGAACTTTGAAAAATGTAATGCTTGCCATCATGGAATTACAACATGATTTTTTCTTGTCGGGTGATGAATCCGATTTAAGGCCAATGATTCTGAAAGACATCTCTGAATTATGTGGTTATGATATCTCCACAATTTCCAGAGTCAGCAATAGTAAATATGTTCAGACAAATTTTGGAATATATTCGCTGAAATATTTTTTCTCGGAATCATTACAAAATGAATCGGGCGAAGAAGTTTCCACACGGGAAATTAAAGCTATTTTGAAAGATTGCATTGACGATGAAGACAAATCCGCTCCTTTGACAGACGAAAAGTTAGTCATTTTATTGAAGCAAAAAGGATATGAAGTTGCCCGGAGAACTGTTGCCAAATACAGGGAGCAAATGGAGATTCCGGTTGCACGGTTGAGAAAAGAATTATAATATAAAACGTATAACTTAAAACTAAAAAACATGCAATTCCCAGGTGAATTAAAGTACACAAAAGACCACGAATGGATTCGTACGGAAGGAAATGAAGCGTATGTAGGTATCACTGAATACGCGCAAAGTGAATTAGGCGAAATCGTTTTTGTCGATGTTCCCACAGTTGGAGAAACCCTGAAAAAAGAAGAAGTTTTCGGTAGTGTTGAAGCTGTTAAAACAGTTTCTGATCTTTTGATTCCCGTTTCAGGTGAAGTATTGGAAGTCAATGCCGCATTGGAAGACAAACCGGAATTGGTAAACAATGCTCCTTATACAGACGGTTGGATCATTAAAATAAAAGTATCTGATGCATCTGAACTTCAAAACTTATTGTCAGCCGCCGATTATCAACAATTTATTGGAAAATAATAAACGGTGAAGCAAGCGATGCCTGCTGGTGAAAAGTGAAGGGTGAATTTTTTCACCTTTCACCTTTCACCTTTCACCTTTCACCATCAATATGAATCCACTCGTCAGCATAATCATGGGTAGCACATCCGATTTGCCCGTCATGGAAAAAACAGCTAAGTTGCTGGATGAATTCGAAATACCTTTCGAAATGCATGCACTTTCTGCACATCGTACTCCTGCCGAAGTCGAAAATTTTGCTAAAAACGCAAAATCAAGAGGAATCAAAGTTATTATCGCTGCTGCCGGAATGGCTGCACATTTACCGGGTGTGATTGCTTCAATGACAACATTGCCCGTTATCGGTGTTCCTATCAATTCATCTTTAGATGGTATGGACGCTTTGTTGGCTATTGTACAAATGCCTCCCGGAATACCTGTGGCCACTGTTGGCATCAATGCTTCTCTGAATGCTGCAATTTTAGCTGTTCAGATGTTAGCCGGAAATGATGAAAACAATTTGCAGGATAAATTGTTTCGATATAAGGAAGATCTCAAAAGTAAGATCGTCAAAGCAAACGAAGAACTTTCTTCCGTGAAATTCAAATATAAAACAAATTGAACTATTTTAATTACACCCGCCGGAAGTCCTCTGTAGTAAACATTGGAGCCTGTCCGCTTGGAGGAGAAAATCCCATTCGTATCCAATCTATGACAAATACTTCGACATTGAATACGGAAGGGAGTGTACAACAAGCTATTCGCATCATCAAAGCAGGTGCTGATTATGTCCGTCTCACCGCCCAGGGAGTTCGTGAAGCCGAAAATTTATCTCAAATCCATCAGCAATTGCGAATGGCCGGTTATCAAACCCCATTGGTTGCGGATATTCATTTCAATCCGAAAGCGGCGGAAACAGCAGCAAAATATGTCGAGAAAGTAAGAATTAATCCCGGAAACTTTGTTGATTCGGTAAAGGCTTTCAAAAACATCGAATATTCGGATGAAGAATATATGCTGGAACTTCAAAAAATAAAAGACCGGCTACTGCCTTTCATTCAAATTTGCAGAGAGCATCAAACAGCTGTGAGGATTGGCGTGAATCACGGTTCTCTTTCAGACCGGATCATGAGTCGTTATGGAGATACGTCGGACGGAATGGTAGAATCGTGCATGGAATTTCTCCGGATTTTTGTTACCGAAAACTTTATGAATGTTGTTATTTCCATCAAATCTTCCAATACGGTAATGATGGTGAAAACAGTTCATCTTTTGGTCAGGACAATGGAAAAGGAAGGGATGCAATTCCCATTACACCTGGGTGTTACCGAAGCAGGAGATGGAGAAGACGGGCGTATCAAATCTGCCGTAGGGATCGGTGCTCTGCTTTCTGACGGAATCGGTGATACTATTCGTGTTTCGTTGAGTGAAGATCCTGAAAATGAAATTCCTGTTGCACACAAACTGGTTGATTATATTAATGAAAGGCTGAAAGATCAATCAATAGAAGCCAAAACATATCCTTCATTCGATCCCACATCTTTTAACAGAAGAATTTCACGTCCGGTGAAAAATATCGGAGGACAACAAGTGCCTGTTGTAATTTCCAACAGGGAAAACATTAATTCTGCAACTTCCTCCCAGCTTATTCCGGATTTTTTATATAAAAAAGATCAGATTATTGCGGGAAATGATACATATCCACTGTTTGCCGCTACTCAAATAACTGACATTGAAGCATCTGATAGTGAGACCAAGTTTATGCATCTCTCTTTCAGTGAATTATCTGAAGATATCATCCGCTTATTGAAAAAAGATCAATCATTGGTTGTTATTCTTACAACATCACATCAAAATGGAGTAGGGGAGCAGCGTGCTTTTTTTCATGCAATGATGAATCATGCGTGCGATGTGCCTGTCATTATCCATCGTGAATATAAAGAAGAACAACTGGAAGACCTTCAATTAAAATCAGCCACCGATTTCGGCACTTTGTTTTTGGATGGTTTCGGAGATGGTATCATGATTTCAAATCAGGGATCAATACCTGTAAATCAAGTAGAATCGTGTATGTTTGGAATTTTGCAGGCTGCAAGATTGAGAACCTCTAAAACCGAATACATTTCATGTCCCAGTTGCGGACGGACATTATTCAATTTACAAACCACTATTGCCAAAGTCAAAAAAGCTACATCTCATCTTAAAGGATTGAAAATCGGTATCATGGGATGTATTGTCAATGGTCCGGGCGAAATGGCCGATGCCGATTATGGTTATGTAGGCTCAGGCCGTGGAAAAATAGACTTATATAAAGGAAAAACCTGTATTGAAAAAAATATTCCCGAAGAAGACGCTGTAGAAAGGCTTATCGAGTTAATTAAAAAATATGGAGACTGGAAGGAATAAATAATAAATGTAAAAAAAAACGTAAATTATTACGATTTAATATTTTTTTTGACTTAATTTGTAAATTGATATTTTAATCTTTTTGAAATTACATAGCTATGACTGATGTTCTTGATCCGAAATTCTCCGATAATGAATTAAATTCGGAAGAAAAAAAACTACAAGATACTTTGTCGGAAGACAAAGCTGAAGATCTTATAATAGAGAATAATGAAGATATTAACCTTAAAGAAGAAGAGGTTGATGATGTAGAGGAATCCTTAATTGACCAAGAAAAAGCCAAAGAAGAGCCTAATGAAAAAATTCAGAGATTAACTAAAAAACAAATTGTTGATAGAGTCATGGAACTCATCGACAAATCTGTTGAAGAAGTCAAGGACGAAGTCGAATCATTGAAACAAGCTTTTTACAGATTAAGAAGACTTGAAATCGAAGAAGCCAGAAAAGCATTTGCTGCAAAAGGTGGAATTGATGATGAATTTCAGGTTGAAAAAGATGATACGGAAGAATTTTTAAGAAAACTACTTAATAAATTCAGAGAGAAAAAATTAATATTGCTGGCCGAAGAAGAAAGAGTCAAACAAAAAAATCTTGTAGAGAAAAAAGCTATTCTTGAAGAGATCAAAAATTTGATTGAAAGTCAGGATGACTTCAGTAAAATATACAATGAATTCCGCAAACTGCAGCAACGTTGGAAAGATGTCAAACACATTCCGCAAGACAGCGTGAATGAAATGTGGAAAGATTACCAACATTATACTGAGAAATTTTACGACCTACTGAAAATAAACAATGAAATGCGGAATTATGATTTTAAGAAAAATCTTGAGATTAAAACCGCTCTTTGTGAAGCCGTAGAAAAATTGGATGATGAACCGGATGTGGTTTCCGCTTTCCATCAATTACAGAAATTTCATCAGGAATGGAGAGAAATAGGTCCTGTAGCCAAAGATTTGCGTGAACAGATTTGGGCGAGATTTAGAGCCGCTTCTTCCGTGATCAATAAAAAACATCAGAATTATTTTGAAGAATTACGCGCCGAAGAACAACACAATCTGGAAGAAAAAACAGCTATTTGTGAAACGATAGAAACAATTAATTACGACGAACTTGTATCTTTCAAAGATTGGGATGCAAAAAATAAGGAAGTACTCGATCTGCAAAGCAAATGGAAAACTATAGGATTTGCACCTAAAAAATATAACGTCAAAATATTTGAAAGATTCCGTTTTGCGTGTGATACATTTTTTCAAAAGAAAAGTGAATTCTATCGTTCAGTAAAAGATTCGATGGAAGTCAACCTTGAGAAGAAAAAAGCTTTGTGTGAGAGAGCCGAAGCAATGAAAGACAGTACTGATTGGAAAGAAACAACGGATAAATTTGTAGCGCTGCAAAAAGAATGGAAAACCATAGGCGCAGTTTCCCGTAAATATTCAGATGCTGTTTGGAAACGTTTTATTGTAGCATGTGATTACTTTTTCGAACAAAAAAATAAAAACATGTCTTCTCAACGGGATGGAGAATATGAAAACCTGAAGTTGAAAAAAGAAATTGTAGAAAAGGTCAATGCAATAGATACCACTTTAGACAAAGCAGCAACCATGGATATTCTTAGAGAATTAATGAAAGAATGGAATGCTATAGGATTTGTACCTTTCAAAGAAAAAGATAAAATTCACAAGGAATACAAAGATGCTGTTGATAAGCATTTTGACCGCATCAAGGTGGATGAATCCGAAAGAAGACTTCAGTCATTCAAATCCAATATCAATGAAATTGCCGGAGGAGAAAGATCTAAAGGCAAATTGTTAGGAGAACGGGAACGTTTGATGCGCACCTATGAAAGATTGAAATCCGAAATACAAACTTATGAAAATAATATCGGATTCTTGTCAATATCCTCTAAAGGCGGAGGCGGTTTAGTGAAAGAAATGAACCGGAAAATTGAAAATCTGAAAGTAGATTTGGATTTGATCGTGAAGAAAATCGAAGCGATCGACGAAAACCTGGAATAAATTGACAATTGAAAATGGAAAATGAAAACTTATGCACAAAACATTTTCCATTTTCAATTTCCCATTTTCAATTCAACTCAACCGAGGCCTTATTTTCCCCATTAACAAAGAGATTGATTTGTTTTGCCTGATTTTTCGGCATGTGATATAAATACAATGGAGTTGAAGAATAAGAGAGTTCTTTGCCTGTTTCTATATCAGCATAAACATTTAGCGTATTTCCTTCCAGTTTGGCATCTTTTACTTTAATTTTTGTTTCATTTTTTGTTGTTTTCAGTACAATTGCGGCAATGATTGTATTATCAAAGTCCGGAGTAGAAATCGAATTCTTCATTGTTCTTGCAATGCCTAACAATTCATCGAATTGAGCCTTGTTTTTCAACACAATAAAATTAATATCAGCATTGGGCTTGTACGTGCTTTTGACAAAATAACCGGACATTTCTTCTGTCGGAACATTGGTTGTAGCTGGTTTTTGAGGATCTTCAGTTGTGACTTTCTGCTCTGTAGCCGTTGCTTGTTCTTTTGCAGAATCTTTTTTACTCGAACAGCAGACTAAAGCTGCAGTTAACGATAAAGTCAAAAATAAAAAACTACCTGTTTTCATAGACAAATACTTTCAGTAATTAATATTTAGTACTTAAATTGTTTAAGTTTTCATGCATTGCTGCAGCTGCTTTTCTTCCATCTCCCATAGCTAGAATGACAGTTGCACCGCCCCGCACAATATCGCCTCCCGCATATACATCGGATAAGTCTGTTTGCATGGAATTCTGATTAACGATGATGGTTCCCCATTTGCTTACCTGTAGTCCGCTGAAAGCCTTGGGAATAAGAGGATTGGGAGATACCCCGACGCTGACAATAACAATGTCTACATCGATAGTATCAGTAACTCCTTCCATGGGAACAGGCTTTCTTCTTCCGGAGGCATCCGGTTCACCAAGTTCCATCTTTTGGAGAATCATTTGAGTGACCTGTCCCCGTTCATTTCCTTTATATTCTATCGGGTTGTGAAGTGTCTTGAATATAATACCTTCTTCTTTGGCATGTTTCACTTCTTCAATCCTGGCCGGCATTTCTTCTTCGGAACGACGATAAACAATGATTGCTTTTTCGGCTCCTAAGCGGCGAGCCGTTCTGACAGAATCCATTGCAGTGTTTCCTCCACCGATAATAGCAACTTTTTTACCTCGTAAAACGGGAGTGTCTGATTGTGGTTTTCCGGCAGCCATCAGGTTGACGCGCGTCAAGTATTCATTGGAAGATAAAACGCCTGCCAGATTTTCTCCGGGAATATTCATAAAGTTGGGCAAACCGGCTCCACTGGCAATGAAAACGCCTTTGAAACCTTCTTCATGCAAATCTTCATAACTGATTGTTTTTCCAACGATACAATTGGTAATGAATTTTACACCCATTTTTTCCAACACTTCGATCTCTACATCTACAATTTCGTTGGGAAGACGGAATTCGGGAATACCATATTTCAAAACTCCGCCGATTTCGTGTAATGCTTCGAAGACAGTGACATCGTAACCGAATTTAGCCATATCTCCCGCAAATGACAGTCCTGCAGGACCGGAACCAACTACGGCAATCTTGATTCCGTTGGCAGGTGCAACTTCCGGGATCGACATTTTACCGCTTTCGCGTTCATAATCAGCAGCGAAACGTTCCAGGTGACCGATGGCAACCGGTTCTTTTTTCATCTTGAGATGAATACATTGGCTTTCGCATTGTTTTTCCTGAGGGCACACACGTCCGCAGACAGCGGGCAAGGCAGAGGTTTCTTTCAAGACTTTAGCAGCTTCAAGGAATTCTCCCCTTTCGATATTTTTAATAAATCCGGGAATGTTAATATTTACCGGACAACCGTTAATGCAAGTAGGAGTGAGGCAATCCAGACAACGCATGGCTTCTTGTATGGCTTGTTCCTGGGTCAGTCCCCGGTTCACTTCTTCGTAATTATGGCTACGATATTCGGGATTCAGTTCGTTCATATGGACACGGGAAATATCGGTCCGTTCTTTATTTTTGATACTTTTGCGCAATTCCTCACGCCAGGTTTGATTGCGGGATTCTTGCAAAGATGTTTGTATTGTCATTTGTGTTGAAAGTTGAAAGTTGAAAGTTGAAAAATTAAGCTTTCAACCTTCAACCATATATAATTATAGTTGTTGTTCTAATTCCTTATATGCACCAAGTCTCATCAACATTTCATCAAAATCGACTTGATGTGCATCGAATTCCGGGCCGTCCACACATACGAATCTGGTTTTTCCTCCTACGGTAACGCGGCAAGCGCCACACATACCAGTCCCGTCTACCATGATTGTGTTGAGTGATGCAACTGTGGGAACATTATATTTTTCAGTAAGCTTGGAAACGAATTTCATCATAATGGCCGGGCCGATAGTTACACACAGATCAACCTTTTCGCGTTGGATAATTTCTTCTACTCCATTGGTAACGAGTCCTTTTTTGCCGTATGAACCATCATCAGTCATTATAACAACTTCATCCGAAAATTCGCCCATTTCTTTTTCCAGTATGATCAGATTTTTGGTACGGGCTGCCTGAACGGTGATCACCTTATTTCCGGCTTTCTTCATGGCTTCGACAATAGGAAGCATGGGAGCCGTTCCGACTCCTCCGCAAGCACAAACCACAGTGCCGAAATTTTCAATGTGAGTAGCTTGTCCCAGAGGACCGACAAGGTCAGTGATATATTCACCCTCGTTCAAAGCGCAGATTTTTTTTGAAGAACTTCCAACACGTTGAATAACCAATGTAATAATTCCCTTTTCTATATCGGCGCCTGCAATGGTAAGAGGAATCCGTTCTCCGTATTTACCCACTTTAACAATTACAAAATGCCCTGCTTTTCTGGATTTGGCAATAAGAGGAGCTTCTACCTCAAATTTAACTACATTTTCAGAAAGAAATTCTTTGCTTACGATTTTATTCATTGCTTTAATTGTGAAATTTTGTTTGAGAAAGAAGTTTCGTCATTCACTTTTCACCTTTTATTTTTTACGCGCAAATTTACGTTTTTTTTTTGAATAAACTAAGTGATAATATGTTTCAGAAGTTAAACCTTCCTACCTTCATTAGCGTTTTAGTTTAACAAAATAAATATCTCATAATTATGAATAAGACAAGTATCAAACTCAAGTTCCGCCCTTCCACCCTTCCCGGCTGTGAAGGTTCGCTTTTCTTCCAGTTCATCTGCAACCGGGAGGTTAAGGTATTAACCACCCAGTATAAACTTTTCCCTGAGGAATGGAATCCCCTTCTGGAAAAAGTGAAGCTTGGGTGTTCTACTCCTTTGCGTGAAGCCTACCTCCAAAAACTTTCTTCCGATCTTTCCCGCGAGCGTGAAAATCTGGAAAGTAACATTCGCTATCTGGAAAGATCCGATAGTTTCAATCTTTCAGCGTTTGTTGAACATTATCGTCAGAACAACAGTTGTTGTCTGCTCTCGATCCTTGCTTTGGAGTTGGAGCAATTCCTCTTAAAATCCGGCCGTATCCGTACTGCCCGCGCTTACCGGGATGCCGCGCGCAATTTCATCCGTTTCAATGGTGGTCAGGATTTTCCTTTGGAACAGCTCGATAGTAGCCGTATCAAGGAATATGAAACCTGGATGAAATTCAAAGGCAATAAACAGAACACCACATCCTTCTACATGCGCAACTTGCGTATGATCCATAAAACTGCTGTTGAAAGGCGATTGATCGCCCCTCCAGGTGAAGATATTTTTGCCCATGTGTTTACCGGCGTAGCCAAGACAAAGAAACGTGCGGTCAAACAGGAAGTTTTTAAGGAACTTGCAGCAATGGATCTTTCCATGTCCTCTTGCCTGACACAAAAAGAAAAAGAAGAAAGAAGAAAACTCGAATTTTCCCGAGACCTGTTTATCCTGAGTTTCTACCTCCGCGGCATTTCCTTCATCGACATGGCTTACTTAAAAAAGAAGGATCTGAAAAATGGTATCATCACTTACAAACGCCATAAAACCGCTCAAACCCTGGAAATCGCTTTGACTCCGGAAATGAAGGAAATTATTGATCGCTATGCCGATTTTTGCAATAATCCGGATTATCTTCTCCCCATTTTGGGAAAAGACGATAGCCGCAAGTCTTACGAAAATGCCTTGAAAAAACAGAATGAAAACTTAAAAAAATTGTCCAAACGATTAAATCAGGAAGAACACCTGACGACTTACGTCACCCGCCACTCCTGGGCAACCATTGCCCGGAATCAGGGAATACCTGTTTCGCTCATCAGCCAGGGACTGGGACATGAGTCTGAAAGGACAACTATGATCTATCTGGATTC
>JAVBLQ010000139.1:0-9009 GCA_031553435.1 Bacteroidales bacterium
TCGATTAAAGTAAAAGCAGTGAACAGTGCGGGCAGCAGTGCGGAGCAATCTTCCACCACAGCAGTCACGGTCAATGCACCGGCGCCTGTCAATACTACAGCTATTGCCAACGGGGTTTATGTGCAGACAACAGCAGGGTATCTTACAGCACTCTCCACTGGATCCAATGTTGCTACCACCTTGGCGCAGTTTACCGCAACCGGGAAAACGCTCTATATGGCTACCAGCGATGAATCAGGTACAAAGACCTGGGCAACTGCCGTTGCAGCTTGTGCCGCCAAAGGTAGTGGTTGGCGCCTGCCCACCCTGGGTGAATTAGCCAATATGCAAGGTAAATCAGGAGCTCCCACCTCGATCAACTATTGGAGCAGTACAGAGGATAGTACTACGTATGCCTGGAATTGGCATTTCTTCAATAGTGTCTCGTACAGCTACACTAAGACGTATAACAGCAATGTCCGTTGTGTCTGGAGTGATTAACAATTTATCAATTTAACATAAAGTACACTTTTGGGGCCAAAGGCTAAGGGCGAAAGGCATAGGGTTGCTTACGCACGGTTCTTTCGCCTTGTACCTTTTGCCTTTCGCCTCGAAGCTAAAAACAAGTTTCCAGACTTGTAGAACATAATCATCCCGTCACTCATTGGTTTGGGTGGCGGGAACTTCTCTTATCCTGCTTTGAGTCTGTCTTAAAAGTCCATAGGGTGGCTTACGCACGATGACCAGGATCGCGAAGCGATCTAACCTACAAACTTTCTGTGTTCTGTTTCTCTTTTTTGAGACATCTCGTTATTCAACGGCCCTTCATCCCGTTATTCAACGGCCCTTCATCCCGTTATTCGACGGCCCTTCATCCCGTTATTCGACGCCCCTTCATCCCGTTATTCAACGGCCCTTCATCCCGTTGTTCGACGCCCCTTCCTCCCGTTTGTCAACGGCCCTTCCTCCCGTTTGTCAACGACCATGATAATTTGCATCACTCCATCATTGATTGCATGGCCGCTGGCAACGCTTCGCTCGCCTGTGGTTATGAATATCTGATCGCTTCGCGATCCCGGTGCATTATCAGGCGTAAGCAATTCGTGCGCGATTTGAAAGCTTAAACAGTTTCTTTCATAGAATCTACGAATCTATTGTTTATTTTTTGATCAGTTTTTCAGTAATAATTTTACCGTCCTGAAAATTTATTTGCAGGAAATAAAAACCTGATGGCAAATGAGATACGTCTATTTTCGATTCCGCTTTTGGATTGCTGATCAATACATTTCCTTTCAAATCGATGATTTTTACCGATATATTTCCGGTTAATCCCGAAAAATAAATATAGTCGATAACAGGATTAGGATAAACCAGGATATCATTTGCTTCTGTTGTAGTGATTCCGGTGGGTGAAAAAGTGCCGGTCAGCTTACTGCCATAAAAAGTGATTCGGGATATATTTGCTATTGTATTAGTAACTTTTACAAGTATTCCATCATGATATTCGTAAGATATTTCGGATGTATATGAACGATCCTCAATACGATACCCACCATCCGGAAGAGATTCGTAATCAGTAATGTCGTAATTTAGCGGATTAAACTGTTTGTTGGACGTATTTTTAATGTTGGGCAGGAAGTATAGTGCCATATTTTCAATATCCGTCCAATCGCCTGCTTGTTCTATTTCTGTGGGTGACAGATTTATAACTCCATTTCCATTATTATAAGCCACATAGTCTGATGAAATGTTTCCGGTTGGCAACAAGTTCTTGTATGATTCTGCAAAATATTTTTCGAATTGATTCCAGGGTGTTTTTTCTGTTGCTTCGGTGTACAAATAATCAATATGTTGTTCTGAACAGGAAATGCTTCCGATATAAACATTTTGATTAACGATAATTTCTTTATCTGCCGTTGGAAAGTCCGGTTCAAACCAAAGTTTGGGAAGTTTTCCGGGAACAAATTTCCAAGGAGCATTCTCATTTTCTCCGAATGTCCAACCCAAGGTTTGATAAGTATTCTGTGTTGTTAATATCTGTATGCTTTTGTTTGTGCCGTTTTTGGGTGATTCGGTAAATGTTTTATCTACGTCTTCTATTTGCATTTTCATATCGTCCAGCGCATAATTATTATTCACTCCTGATGTTGAAGGAAAACTACCTATGATTTTGCCATAAACATTGGTAATGGTATGAGCGGGAGTAATAGACAATAAACGGTTGGTTGCCACACAGGAAGTAAGCGAAACTGTTGAGTTATTTCCGCCAATCAGTCCACCGACAGCTTTTTGTAAATTGATGTTGCTGGTGTATATACTTCCGGAAGCATAACAATTTTTAACTTGTGTTGCTTGATAGATATAACCAATCAAACCTCCCGTATAGGATGCATTGTAACTACTTATCATTCGATCTATAGTCATGATGCAGGTCGAATAGCAATTTTCAATCATACATCCGCCTTCGCCGGAATCAAATGCATCACCGATTAATCCTCCGGTTTGATAAAATCCGCGTACTTTTCCCGTAGAAAAACAATTCTTTACAGAACTTCCGCAAGCGCCTATCAAAGCGCCGGTACTTTCTGTGCCTGATACATCTGCATTTTTAATTCCCAGGTTTTTAATTATTCCACCGGAAGCATAGCCGAAAAGTCCGGCAAAGCCGGGTCGGTCAATAAATAGGTTTTCAATGATATGTCCTTTCCCATCGAAATTACCCTTGAATATTGTTTCTCCGTTACCGACCGGCAGCCAGCCTTTTCCGTTATCATTGTCAGATTCGGACGCTAAATCAATATTGGTATTCAGTACAAAATATGCTCCGTTGAAACTGTTTCCATATTTAACCATATAGGTTAATTGTATAAGATCTTTTTTCGAATTGATTTGATAAGGATTTACTTCTATTCCGGTTCCTTGAAAATCAGAATACACCAATAATTTTTCTGTCAATGTATTGTTATCCGGATTTTGATCTTCATGTGAAGAAGATACAGTAACTGAGATTTCTTTCAATCCCTCCTCCGGAAATGAAGCAGGTATATTCAATATATTTGTCTCCGTCGATGCGAGGTTTGTTATATTTTCTTGTCCGATAACTGCTTGTTTTTGTGCGTCGCTGATAATCACAGACACGCTTTCCTGATTTATATCGCCCATATTCCGGATAGAAACATTGATATGACAGTTTTCAGTTGGTTTTATCATTTGAGGATTGATTTCAATTTTTATCACTGATAAATCATAATCTAACACTTCTTCTATCTCAATATTGTCGACAGATACATCTCCAATATTTCCCAGGTAATGAAAAGCAATGCGCCAGTTTCCTGAAGATGAGGGTGTAAAATAGAGCTCTTGTTTTTCAGGGTTATCACCTGTTGTTGCTTGAGTATATGTTTTGACAAGTGTAGTATGACTTGAGGGATCAGTTGAGTTTCCTAACGTAATATTCAAGCTTCCTGAATTGGGGTATTGGATTTTGAGATCAAATTTCAACCTGTATTTTCGATCGGACAAAGGGACTTGTGGTGAAATAAGCCAAGAGTTTCCGGTGTCGAAAGTAAAAATAGTAGTAATTGTTGCACCATATCCGTCAAATGATTGACCGAATTTCCATTCAAGATTATTTTCTTCTTCATCTACATTGATGATTGTCCATGAATCTCGTTCTTCAGATGTTTCAAAATCTGTTGAATATATCACTGCTCCGTAAGTTTGTATTGTACAAACACTTACCAGAGTGAATAATAATATGGCATATAACTTTTTCATGATGTTTTTTTATGTGCCGATGATTTAATGTGCTAATATGATAATACATTTTTCATTTTATTGGCATATTGGCATATTAGAAAATCGGCAAATTAGTTTTTAATAAATTTCCTGGTGATAACCTTGCCTTCCGGTAAAGTAATTTGTAAGAAATACAATCCTGCCGACAAATGCGATACGTTTATTTCGGAAATATTGATAAGATTATTTATCACTGTTTCTCCCCAGGTAAAGCGTTTCAATTGGTGCATTCTGAAAAGCAGATGCTGCGATAGTAACCGGTGATTTCCCATCTTCGAATGTTACGGTTTTCATTGCTGTGCAGTTCAAAAAAGCATCGGCAATTGTCGTGACCGATTGGGGGATACCTACCGATTCCAAACTTGTGCAACCGCTGAAAACGGTATATCCAATCGTCGTCATTCCATCAGGAATGACAATCGAGGTGATGCCCGTACAATTCTCAAAGGCAGAATGTCCCACTGTGGTAACTGTATTACCAATGGCAACTTCCTTCAAACTATTTTTTCTGTTAAATAGATTGTTAGAGCCATTTCTTCCCAGGTAAAGAGTCTCTACGGGAGAATCCTCAAAGGCGTCTGAAGAAAAAGAGGAAGCATCATCAGTTCCATCTTCAAATATAACCTTTTTCAATCCGGTATTTTTGGAAAAAGACCTTCCACCGAGTGTGGTAACAGAAGCCGGGATTATAATTTCAGCTAAATTACATCCTTCAAAAGCACCTGATCCAATGGTTTCAACAGAATTTCCAAGACTGACTTTACTTAGACTGGCGCAATTTACAAAAGCCGAACTGCCGATGGTTTTAACGGAATTCGGGATAGCAATCTCGCTTAATAGAGAATCGCCACTGAAAACATTATGATCAATAAACCGGAGACCGCTGCCGAATGTGACTTTACTTAACTTTGAGCATCGGCTGAATGCACCTGGATTGGGAATAGATATTCCTTTCATAAAAAGAGCGAAATAAAAAGCACCGTTTCCGATTTCTGTAACGGTATAACATGCGCCCGTTTTTGCATCACACGCAGTTGGAGGAATGGTAGCATATCCCTGAACATCTCCTCCTATTCCGGTCCAGGTATATCCGGTAACTCTGATATTGGTTGTTCCGGGAATAATTTCATAAATAATTTCACTCATTGCATTACTATAGTAAAGGAAGAGCGATATTATAAAAAGTAAAAGTTTTTTTTTCATGATGATTGCTTTTTAATATGCCAGTAAACATATGGTAAGACATTGATTATTTTTTTATCAACGCAAACATAAATGAAGCATCCGTAGCTGTAATGCCATAATCCGCACAAATCTCCTTCTAATATGCATTTACATTGTTTCCTGCAGGATTTTCATTTTCTTCGTCTTTACTACAAGATATCAGTAATGAAAAAGAAAACAACAGAATAAAGAGAGTAAATTTCGATGTTTTCATATATGATTCATTTTTAAATGGTATAACGATATGCCTCAAATTTAAAAGAAAAGGAAAATTTAAAGAAAGATTTCGGACGATAATTCATGAATGCTTTCTGACTGGTAACGAACAACTATATTTCAGCAATGAATGAAATTTATTAATCAAAAAAATTGTTGGAAATTCTAAAAATCATATATTTGTAAAGTGATTCATTATCCAATCAATAAAGAATGGTTATGAAACATTTCTATCTACCCACGATCATTTGCTTTGGGTTTTTCGCCACAGTAATGGCGCAAATCCCATCTGCGATTGCGCCCGAGTATTCCTACAAGCATTATACAACAGAAGACGGATTACCCAGTGTATTGAATCAACGCATACACCAGGATAAACAGGGATTTATCTGGATTGCAAGTACAGCAGGTCTGTCTCGTTTTGACGGGTTCGAATTCAAGGTTTTTCTGAAAGGACAATTTGCCAATCTGTATCATCTGGATCAGGATGAAAAAGGAAATATCAGGGCTTTTTCGAATGAATACATGTATGTTATTGATCCGAAGGCAGACACCTTGCGAAAAACTGTATTATCCGAAGATTATTTTTTAACAGTGCGCAGTTCTAAAGCATTGCCCAATGGATATGGGATTTTTTACAAGAAGAACGAAACTGAAAATGTATTTTGTACGATTCGTGATACAGGGATTGTTAAATTGATAAAACACGATGACCTTGATAAACTAAACGACCGGCACAAAGTATTTTATGACAAACAAAAAAAATATTTGTATATTCCGTTGGATGAAGGAATCAGCGTTATTTCTCCCCAAGGCCGCATTGCATTCCATAAAGGGGTCAGAGCCATGTGTTTCCTTCAATACAAAAATGCCTTGTGGACCATTGCTTCCGATGGTTTATACCGGCTGGAAAAAGATGGATTTCATTTAGTCATACCAAACTCTATCGATCAATCTACAGGAGAGGTCATTGCCCATACAGATGCGGGAGGAGCTCTATTGTTCAAAGACTATAATACAATTTATCGTTATTCAGATAATCGGGTTGAAAAAATTTTTACAGCGAATGCCATTACCGATTTTATGGTTGACAGTGAAGGTAATATCTGGGTAACAACCTATCAGGGAGTCTATAACCTGTTTCGACTGCAATTCCGGAATTATGTGTTATCCGACAAGACAGATGTGGTAAGGTGCGTGGTACATCAAGCATCGGACGACAAAATCCTGGCCGGCACATTGAATGGTAATCTATTCGAAATATCCGGAAGAAAAATAAAACAGCTACATTATCCTCCCAATCCATATGACGCCGCTTTTTTTGATGCTTATGGAACTGTTTTAAATCATACTGTTTATTTGCCCGGACCGGGTGATTTATTACAGGTGGAAAATGGAAAACTCCGATGGCTTTTATTGCCGTTTCATGATCCGTATTTTTTTGTGAGTCCATTGCCTGACGGAAATCTGCTGGCCGGAGGAGATACCCGTCTGTTCAGAGTCTCGCCCGAAGGAAAAGTATGGAAAGAATTCAATCAGAAACAATTAAAACAACGTATTTATGCCAAACCTTGTGTGGACAAAGCGGGTAAAATCTGGTTAGGAGGAGTTTACGGCGTCTGTATTATGGAGAATGACTCTGTTGAAAAAACATTTTTTAACAAAGAGACTCGGTTGTGCAGGGTAATGAATAACGACCGGGAAAAGAATATTTGGTTTGCCTCGGAAAACAGACTATTCAAATCAGAGAAAGATTCCATACAGTTAGTGAAACTGTTGAATAATATTATTACAGGGATTTATTTTACCCGCAAAAACCGGATGATAATCACTACTTTGGACGGCATCTGTATTTTTGACAAAGAAAGAAATCATTCCGTTTTTTACAATCATCAAAACGGGTACACCGGAATTGAACCTGCCCGGTCTGAAATGGCAGAAGATCAGGAGGGAAATATCTGGTTGCCTTCTGTAGAGAGTTTGGTATGCTTCAACCCGGATAAACTGCTCTATCAGCAACCCAAACCTTTGTTGCACCTGCTTTCGGTTTCTTCTTCGAAAGATAACATCAATTGGAGTAAAAAAGATACCGTTGCTTTGTCTCTGAATTACAAACAAAACGATATCCGTTTCAGTTACATCGGACTGTCCTATTCGTCAGCGCAAAATGTACGATACCAATACCGCTTGACCGGATTTCAGGATGCATGGTCGAATCCTGTCTCCGAAAGGGAGGTCACATTCAACAACCTGTCCCCGGGAAAATACCAATTCCAATTGAAAGCCAATGCAGGAACAGATGATACGGAAACCGGGATACAAACATTTTCCTTTGAAATTAAGCCCGCTTTCTGGCAGACCTGGGTTTTCAGGATTATTTTCGGAATCCTGATAATCGGATTAACCGGATGGTGTATTTTCGTTTACCTGAAAAAGAAACATGAGAAAGAAATCCGGAAAGCCAACCGGGAAAAAGAAATGAATGAATTGCGGGTACAATCCATACGGCTTAAATCCATTCCTCATTTCAACTCCAATGTTTTGGCCGGAATTGAATACCTGATTCTGAAAAATAATAGGGAAGATGCCAACCGTTTGTTGTCGGTTTATTCAATTTTTACAAATAAAACACTGCATGAGATTGATAAAGCCCAACGGAGTCTGAAAGACGAGGTGGATTATACACTTCTTTATCTGAAACTGGAAAAGATGAGATATGGAGATAAACTTGCGTACGAAATCCATGTCGATGAAGCGGTCGATGCCTTAGTTATGATTCCCAATATGGTGTTGCACACGTATGCCGAAAATGCCATTAAACATGGCATCCGGGGGAAGAATGTTCCGGGCAAAGTGACGATTCATGTGAAGAACCAGGATGCAGGAATCAGGATCTGCGTAGAAGACAATGGCATCGGACGGAAAGCAGCCCGTTCACGTAATCCGGAAAGGAAAGGACAAGGATTGCAAATCCTGTTGAGACAGATTGAACTTTATAATCAGCAGAATAAGGAAAAAATCATACAAGCTGTAACAGATCTGTTGGATGCCGACGAAAATCCTGCAGGAACTAGGTTTGAGCTTTATGTGCCCTACTGTTATCAATATTTATAACATACTACTATGAACAACCAGATAACAGCAATCATTGTTGAAGATGAGGAGTTCCCACGTCTCTCATTGATGGAAAAATTAAAAATATATCATCCGGGAATTCAGGTCATCGATGCCTGTGATAATTGTGATACGACACTGGAAAGTATTCTTAACAACCGTCCGGATATTCTTTTTCTGGATATTGAACTTCCTGAAAAAAATGCTTTGTGGTTATTGGAAAAGTTGAAAGAAATATCCAGTCTCCCATTGCCTTATATTATTTTTACTACAGCCTTTAATGATTCTGACTATTTGTTGAAAGCTATTAAACTGGAAGCTGTCGACTATCTTTTGAAGCCGGTTGCATTGGATGAACTGACAAAGGCAATACAAAAAGTAGAAAAAAAGATCAATGAAAAAAATAAAAACAATGGAGAGGAAGCAGAAAGGATATTTACATTTAAAACCCTGAATGCCATTCTCAAAGTCAGAGAATCGGAACTTGTTTATTTTGAAGCAGATGGTTATTGTTGTAACGTTTATTTCTCCAATCGTACAACCGAACTTATTTTTGATCACTTGGGAAGCGTGGAAAAACAGGTCTGTAATGAAAAAATGATTCGGGCAGGGCGTAAATATATCATCAATGGTCAATATCTATTCAAACTGGATGTCAAAAACAAAAAATGTTATTTC